>NZ_JAYWYX010000002.1:0-150372 GCF_048147925.1 Acinetobacter sp. 226
ACCGTCCGCTAAGGAAATTGCAAAAGTGCATATTCTAAAAGCGGACATTTTTACTTTGGAGAAACCGGACATTTCTATTTTGGGCTTACATATAATTATTGATCATTAGATATTATGTTAAGTGAATTCATGAAAATAATGACTACATTTTTAAAATTAAGTATGGGTATAGTTTTTATCTACCCATATTTTTACTAAGATTGCGTAATTTACATTTAAAGTTAAGCCTTTATTATTTTAAAGGCCTACAAAACTTGATCTGATTTAAGTCTTTTATAATCTTAAGATATTTTTATAATTTAATTTGTAGAAGGATAATAGATTCATCCTTGATGATCAATAAATATTGTTTTTGCTAGTGTATAGCTAAGATCTGGATTCTATAATCTTCCTATCAAATTGTTTATTTTTAAAATAAAGATAAAAAGTACAGGGCTTAGCAATACCCATAAAGCCACAAAGCTAATACTGGAGCTAAACTGGGTACGTAATAAAAACATCGAGATGAGTAAAAAACTACTAGCAGCGAATTTAGTATGGGTAGGGAAGTTCGTTAAAAAAGAATATCGAGATTTTTGGGTTTTTACTATCTGCTTTTCACTCACCGCATGAAAGAAAAAACAGCTTAGCCATAAAAGCCCCATAATTGCGATCCATATCATGTGGAAGACTCCTGCTGTGCAGATTTTAGTTTGGTCTGAATTTTATGCATCGCCTTTTGCTGAATGGGCGTAGTTTTCTGATGTAAAAATAGGGCAAGAAGTGCTAAGGCCCACAACATCAGATCAATACGCAGAAACGGCCAATAAGTCGCAAAAGAATCAATATATTGCTGGGAGACTAAATAATAAATATCAATAAGGGGAAGTATAAAGGCAGCACAAATCAGAAGTTTAAGCTGAATTTTCCATAAATATTGCTGTGGTATTAAACATGCCAGGATAAAACTGCCAAGCCAGATACTGAAAAAGCTATAAATCTCATAATTTGGTGCACCTGCAGGAATACTGATAAAACGATTCGCAAAGAGATAGCCCAGCATGGCAAGCGGCAAGCCAATAATTATGGTGATATTCAAACGGTTCACTAAATAGTGTCCGAGATGAAACCGCGCTGATTTTTTCTGTATCTGGCGTTTCAGGCTCCACAGCAGCAGTCCGGATGCAATCATTGCGCAGCCTAATATGCCAGAGAAAAATAATCCTAAACGTAAAACAGGTTCAGCAAAACGTGCCATATGTAAACCATACATGCTGGCATTTAGTGTGGCAATTGCACTTTCATTTCGGGTATTTTCAAGCAATTTTCCGGTAGCAGCATTTAAGATGAGCTGTGCCTGATTTCGGGTAATGGAATGATCTTTGAGCTGAGTTAAGGTCATACGTGCCAGCTGGGTATTGGGCTGCTTGACCGTGATATTGTCAAATTCTGTCTGTCCCCAATGTCGCTGCGCCGTGGTGATGAAATGTTGAATTGGCAGCATCTCGGTTTTCACCGGAACCGTAGAGTTGGCCAATATATTGACTGTGCGAATTTCTTCAAAATACTGAAAGGGATTGTCCGGATACAGTTTTTTCATGCCGGAAGGCAACACAATATAAAAGAAAATCGCCAGCCCGGTAAATGTCATGGTCAAAAAGAACGGCAGGGCAATCACTGAACTGACATTATGAAAATCCAGATAGGAGCGTTGCCCCTTAAATGCTCTTAAGGTAAAAAAGTCTGTCAGGATTTTTTTATGGGTAATAATTCCTGAAATCAGAGTCAGTAACATGATAAAGGCAGCGATCGTCACAATGAGGCGACCTATCGTGTAGGGCATACCATAGAGCTGAAAATGAAAATTATAGAAAAAATCTCCCCCTTGTGTGGCTGAGAGGTTTAATTCTTTGCCTGTTGAGGCATCCAAGGTTTTAACTTCATAGCCGCCATCTGCTTTTTGCCAGTAGACTTTGTTGACAGGTGAGTCTTGATTGGCGACTCCGATATACCAGTTTTGGGCGTCCGGTGCATGCTGCTGTAAATAGCTGTAAGCAGATTTTAAGGCAGTTTCCTGACTGACTTGTATCGAGGCAAATTCAGGCTGCATCCATATACTGATCTCATGTCGGTAATAGGTAACGGTGCCTGTTAAAAAAATGGCGAAGAGTAACCAGCCAAAACTTAAACCTAACCATGAATGTAACCATGCCATGGATTGACGGACAGATTTATGCATGGTTTAACCTATGAAGTGGGAGAAGAGAAATAAAATAAGTAAAGGAATCAGGCTATAGATAGAAAGCTTTTTTAAACTTTGGATACAGAAGATTCCAATCACAAAACAAACATAAAAAATCAGGGCAGTAAAGGCGGCCAAATAGACAGACTCAGCTTTAGGCAAATAAGCTTGTAAAAAGTAAGCCAGATCGAGTGCGATTAAATAACTGCACAAGTAGCCAATACCAAAGGTTATGCCTAAGCGATAGAGAATGGCAAGTGGCTGCACTACAGATATCATATTTGGCCTTGAATAAATCTATACTGATGAAAGTCTAAAAAATTTAATGAACAAAACTTAAAGTCGTTACCAGATACTGTTTTTTATAGGCCTGCTGATTCAACTTTCCTGCCTTGTCTGCTTCTTTGCCGACTTCAATGACATATTGACCTTTCAATGGCGTAGCAATGGTAATTTGGCCTTGGCTGTTGGTAGTGTACTTCTTTAGCCAGAATTGCGGGGAAAAGACTGTGATTTCAACATCAGCAGCAGGTTTACCCTGATACAGTACCGTAAATGTATTGCTGTTGATTTGGGTCGGGACAATATCCAGTTCTGACTCTGCTTTCAAGTTTTGTCTACCGGATTTGGCATGATAGCTCAGCAATGATTCTCCATAGATCAATTCATGACTGAGCTGGACATCTGTCTGGCCTTGGGTCGCATAGAGCAAATGATCCTGTTGCATTTGAGGACTAAAGGTCTTTCTAGACTGAACGGCCTTTGCCTGATTGAAAGACTTCAGGGCACCTTGCTGCGTTTCTTTAAGCTGTTCACTATATTCACCAAAGAAAGCATGAGTCTGCATATCTGTACCACGTTCCAGCCAAAGCATATGCGCCTGAGTTGAAAGTGTCATAGACAGTCCAATGGTCAAAGCGATCATTTTTTTCATTTGTTTTACCTGTTTTTGTGTATCTATCGATGATTTAGCCCTGAACATGTCGTCAAGGCTCAGTTTAAAAATTAATATTTAAATTTCACAGCAACGCTGTAATTCGCTGGTGCACCATAAAAACCTTGCTGATTCGGGAAATTGAACAGATATTTTTCATTGGTCAGGTTATTACCATTGGCTTGCAAGGTCATATGTTCATTCAGCTCATAGATGGCCATTAAGTTCACGAGTGCATAGGCATCCTGCTCAATGATTCCAGTGTTTTGGGTAATCACTCCATTGGCGGTTGCTTCAGGCACCTCCAGATAGGTCCGGTCCTGCCATTGCACCCCAAGGCCCAGTTTCAGTTTTGGAATTTGCGGCACCTGATAGGTGGTCAAAAGATTAAAAGATTGGGTGGGATTGAAAGTACGCGCATCGCCGCCATTGATTAGATCTTTCAGGTTAAATTGGGTATAACCAAAGCTTAAGTTTAAATGGTCGCTCAGTTGTCCCGCCAAGCCGAACTCATAGCCTTGGGAACGCAGGTCACTGACCTGAGTCTTGCGTAAAGTCGGAATACCATCAGAATCACGAAGTGGATAATTACTTTGCTCTGTTCTGAACACAGCCATGGTGGCGGTAAGCTTGTCATCTAGCCAGGAACTTTTCACTCCGACTTCATAGCTTTCACCTTCGATCGGTTTGTTAATGCTGCCATCCATTGCTTTGGTGGTTTGCGGACGGAAAATGGAGGTATAACTCAGATAACCTGTATATTCAGGATTAAAGTTATAGGTTAGACCGGCATAGGGTAAAACTTTATCTTCATCATAAATGGTGTCGGTCCCATAACTGCTACCATTGCTCTCAGCCTGAACATAATTGGCACCTAAAAGAAGTTTAAGATCATCATTCAGATGCAGTCGGGTTGCAGCATAAAGACTTTGGTTCTTCTGCCGTATATGCATTTCACCACTGGTTTTCGACATATCCCAGATTGGTTCTTCTGGTGTAAAGCTGGCTAAATCTGTGGTCAGCGGATTGGCAAAGCTGCCAGCATAACCCAATTCATCTAGACTATTCTTAGCCCAGACATAGCCCAAAGAGGCTTCATGGCGTTGTCCCCAAAGCGGATAGGTGCCGCTAAAACTCAGGCTGGCTTGTTGCTCTTTATTGTCATCAATATACATACCGGGATATAGGGTGATGCCTGAAGTGCCATTTGCGCCGGGTTTTCCAGACAGAAACAAGAGTTTTGAATCGCGTTTTGTGCGTTTTTCATCATAAGTCAGTTTGGCTGTCCAGTCGCCTGCCAGTTTTTGTTCAAGCTCAGCAAAGTAACTTTTAATATTATTATTCCAATACGTCCAGTCTGGACTGTAATTATAGCTTCGTGAATAACTGAGCTGCTCACCTTCGGTATTGATCAGCGGATTAGAACCCCAATTGACACCATTTGGCTTATGATTGGTTTCGGTATACCCAGCAGTCAATAGGGTCGTGTCAGTTACATCTGCTTCCAGAACAGCCCCTATGCCGTTCTTTTCCAGTTCATATCGATCCAGATAACTGTCGCCAGTCTGTTGATACCCAAATACACGGCCTCTGACTTTTCCATCCTGGGTGAAAGGAGAAGATACATCTGCTTCATAGCGCTGCGTATTCCATGAACCATAACTGGCATTAAAGGCTGCTTGAAGATCGAATGTCGGGCGTTTGCGAATCATGTTAATAGTTGCGCCGGGATCACCAATTCCATTATTTAAGGCATTCGCGCCTTTGACCACCTCTATACGGTCAAACAAAAAACTGTCTGGATTGTCATTATTATAATTATAGCCTTCGAGTGGAATGCCAACGCCATCGACCAAGACATTTGAAATCTCGAAACCTCGGGCAAGGTAGGAGGTCCGTTCCGTTTCCTGATTACTGACGATAATGCCAGGGGTATTGCGCAGTACATCCCGTGTATTAGCCAAGGCAAAGTCATCCAGCTGCTGGCGGGTGACAACATTGACTGTTTGCGGCGTTTCCTTGAGTGGAATATTCAGTTTGGAGGCGGTTGACGAATTTTGGATGATATAGGCTTTGCTCTGTTCAGAGGTAAGCTCACTCTGTTCTGATTCAGCTGTAACGGTAATCGTCGGTAATTGCTGAGTATCATCGGCAAAACTTTGCTGTGTAATTAAAATCGAAAAACTGAGTAAAGATAGCTGAAATGATGAAGGAACGGTATAAGACATTTTAGTTAATGTAAATGATAATAATTATCAGTAATGTTATTGTTTAATGATTTTTAAAGCAATCTCAACATAACAGGAAATCCAAATTAAAAATGAGTTAATGATAGGGAAGTTGATAAATAAAACTTTGATGTCGGGAGAAGGGCAATAAAATATCACTATTAAAAAGGATGTTATTACCTTAATTTTTTGCTCCTGAACCCATTTTTTAGTCACTGGCCAATTACATTTCAGATCCTGAATCTGGATGTGAACAGAATTTTAAGGCGTTTAAATATATTTATGCTTTAAATGAATTTTCTACATATTTTGAAGTTTTTAAAACCACTTTCATTTCTAATTCAGGTAAAGGCATGCAGTTTTTAGATTTAATTTAGAAGGATGGTAATGATTTTTCAGTTTAATAGGTATGAGACAAAGAACAAAGAGAGAAGTTCTGATTGACATTTTTTCGATATAAAAAAAGCAGCTCTTCAAGGCCGCTTTTTTTACAAAGTTTAAACTTTATTCAGCTTCGATAATTTCGTAGTCATGGGTGATTTCTACACCGCCATCAGACAGCATTTTGCTGGCAGAGCAATACTTTTCAGCAGAAAGTTCTACCGCTTTTGCCACCTGTTTGTCTTTAATCGCCTTGCCGGTAACCACAAAATGCAGGTGAATTTTCGTGAAAACTGCCGGAATTGTATCTGCACGTTCAGCTTTTAATTCGCAGCGTACATCGGTAATAGCCTGACGAGCCTTCTTTAAAATGGTAACAATATCAAAAGATGCACAACCGCCCAGACCCGTTAAAAGCAGTTCCATAGGACGGGGACCACGGTTTTCACCACCGTATTCAGCTGAACCATCCATGATAAGGCTATGACCACTTTGAGTTTTTGCTTCAAAAGCAACATTCTCTAACCAATGAACGCTTGTTTGCATTGCAACTACCTAAAAAAAGCTATAAATTTGTCAAGTAACTGTACACTAACATAAATTGGGTTGATACGGAATTTCAATCCCACTGTGTGACAAGTTCACATTAGGTCTTGTGCGATCTATAAATTATCCATAATCGGAACTGTTAGCATGACTTCAAACTTTTCACAATTAAGCACTGATGCGCTTTCTCCGGGGCAATTACCAGAATCCGTGAAAGCACTTTTAAAACGTGCATATATTAATCGGTATCCAAAACGTACTACGATCATTGATGCAGGATCAGAATCTAAATCTTTGTATTTAATTCTGAAGGGGTCTGTATCTATCATTCTTCGTGAAGATGATGATCGTGAAATTGTCGTAGCATATTTAAATGCGGGTGACTTTTTTGGGGAAATGGGCTTATTCGAGGTAAATCCACAACGCACTGCGGAAGTTCGTACCCGTGATGTGTGTGAAATTGCTGAAATTACCTATGAAAACTTTCACGAAATCAGCAAGCAATATCCTGATCTGAGCTATGCGGTATTTGCTCAGCTGGTACGTCGCTTGAAAAATACTACTCGTAAAGTGACTGATCTGGCATTTATTGACGTTTCAGGCCGAATTGCACGTTGCCTGATTGACCTTTCTTCACAGCCGGAAGCAATGATCTTGCCAAATGGCCGTCAGATTCGTATTACCCGTCAGGAAATTGGCCGTATTGTTGGCTGTTCCCGTGAAATGGTGGGTCGCGTACTAAAAACGCTAGAAGAACAGGGCATGATCGAAACGGATGGTAAAGCTATCCTGATCTTTGATGTTTCTCTAGAAGAAACGTCCGAAGCAGTAGCCGATGGTGCCATAGACGAATAATCCAGATGTTAAAAAGCAAATCTCAGGATTTGCTTTTTTATTAGAGTTCCTTTACCCAATACATAAAAATTTAGAACAAGCTTCTCAGAAAAGATGATTTAAGTCCCCCTTATAATTCCGATAGGCTATAGCCGACTTAATCTCAATTCACTGAATAAAATTCACAGGAAGGTTTTATGCAATTCAAACCATTGGCGGATACTGGCATTCTTTTGCCAGAAATTTGTTTGGGCACCATGACCTTTGGTGAGCAGAACACGCAAGAACAGGCTTTTCAGCAACTGGATTATGCGCTGGATCAGGGACTGTATTTCTGGGATACCGCGGAAATGTATCCGGTGCCGCCAAAACCTGAAACGCAGGGTGCAACCGAGCGTATTATTGGTCACTGGATCGCTGCCCGCGGTGGCCGTGACAAACTTTTTTTAGCTTCAAAAATTGCCGGACCATCGCAAGGTGGTAGTCATATCCGTGATGGTCAAACCCGTTTCGTTGCCGATGAAATTTCAGCAGCCATTGACCAGTCATTGTCACGTCTGCAAACGGATTATATTGACCTGTATCAGTTACACTGGCCACAACGCCCAACCAATTTCTTTGGCAAACTGGGTTATGGCAATGCTGAAGCGGCAGAAGACCGTGCCGTGACCGATCTCGAAGAAACCCTAACCGCCTTGCAGGATGAAATTAAAAAAGGCCGCATCCGTTATATTGGTCTGTCCAATGAAACCCCGTGGGGTACAATGAAGTTTCTGCACCTTGCAGAAAAATTAGGGTTGTCCAAATTCGTCAGTGTACAAAACCCATATAACCTGCTGAACCGTACTTATGAAATTGGCATGTCAGAAATTGCCCGATATGAAAACGTAGGTTTATTGGCGTATTCGCCTTTGGCATTTGGTTATTTGACTGGTAAATTCCGGCATGGTGCTCGTCCTGCCAATGCGCGCGTTACCTTGTTCTCACGTTTTAGCCGCTATAGCAATCCGCAAAGTGAATGGGCAACCGAGCAATATGCCGAGCTGGCAGAACAGCATGGCTTAAGTCTTACCCAACTGGCTTTGGCCTTTATCAAGCAGCAGTTCTTTGTAACCAGTACCATTATTGGTGCCACTAATCTGGAGCAGCTGAAAGAAAATATTCAGGCATTTGAAGTTGATCTGTCAGAAGAAGTCCTCAAAGGTATTGAAGATATTCACCGTCAGCAGCCGAACCCTGCACCGTAAATAAAATACCCTCCTTGTGAGGGTATTTTTTAATTTAAGCTTGAACTAGAATTTAAATAAAATAATTTAAATTATTACGCTTGAAATTAACTAGAACTATACCAATATTATTACTGATATATGTCCAATAATATAATTTAAGTTTTTGAAAAATATATATAAAAGAATTGAATTTTTTCTCGCATGCCCCCATATATTTTTCAAATAGAATATTTGTGCTGAGGAATAACAAGAATGCGTTTTGAAAAATTTACCAATCGCCTGCAGCAGACCCTTTCAGATGCCCAATCGTTGGCAATGAGCCGGGATCATGCTTCTATTGATGGAATTCATATCTTGGCGACCTTGATGGATGAAACTTCCAATGTCAGCTTGTTGCAACAGGCCGGAGCAAACCTGCGGGAATTGCAAACCAAACTGGAAACAGCGCTAAGTAATGCAGCCACACTGAGTAATCCATCTGCAGATATTAATCTCAGCCCTGAAGCGGCAAAAGTTTTACATCTGGCAGACAGTTATGCCCAAAAAGCCGGAGATGAATTCCTTTCAACAGACTGGGTGCTACTGGCACTTGCAGAAACAGGAAATACCAAAAATTTATTAAGCAGTGCTGGAGTAAAGGCAGAGACTTTACGTCAGATTATCAATCAATTTCGAGGTGATGAAAAAGTCATGAGCAATAATCATGAAGATCAGCGTGATTCACTAAATAAGTACACCATCGATTTAACTGAACGTGCTTTGGCAGGCAAGCTTGACCCTGTGATTGGACGTGATGATGAAATCCGTCGTACCATTCAGGTCTTGTCACGCCGTACTAAAAATAACCCGGTACTGATTGGTGAGCCGGGCGTGGGTAAAACAGCAATTGTCGAAGGTCTGGCACAGCGTATTATCAATGGTGAAGTACCTGAAGGACTCAAAGGCAAGCGTGTTTTGTCATTAGACCTCGGCTCTTTGCTGGCCGGTGCCAAATACCGCGGCGAGTTTGAGGAACGCTTAAAAGCTGTACTCAAAGATATTGCCAAACACGAAGGTGAAATCATCCTGTTTATCGATGAATTGCATACGCTGGTAGGTGCAGGTAAAAGTGATGGTGCGATGGATGCCGGCAATATGCTGAAACCTGCATTGGCGCGTGGCGAATTGCGCTGTGTGGGGGCGACAACTCTGGATGAATACCGTCAGTATATTGAAAAAGATGCTGCGCTTGAGCGTCGTTTCCAAAAAGTGCTGGTAGATGAACCGAGTGTCGAAGACACGATTGCGATTCTACGTGGCCTGAAAGACCGTTATGCAACGCATCATGGTGTACAAATTCTGGATTCTGCGATTATTGCAGCGGCAAAAATGTCACACCGTTATATTACCGATCGCCAGTTGCCCGATAAAGCCATTGACCTGATTGATGAAGCTGCATCCCGTATTAAAATGGAGCTAGATTCCAAACCTGAAGCGCTAGATAAACTGGAGCGCCGTCTGATTCAGTTGAAAATGCAGCTTGAAGCAGTGAAAAAAGATGAGGATAGCGGTGCCAAAGGCGAGATTAAGCATCTGACCCAACAGATTGAAACGGTCGAGAAAGAGTATCAGGATCTGGAAGAAATCTGGCGTGCAGATAAAGCCTTGGTGGCTGGCAACAAGGATATCCAGGTTAAACTGGATCAGGCACGTATAGCCCTAGATAAAGCACAGCGTGAAGGTGATCTGGCAGAGGCAGCACGCTATCAGTATGGCGTGATTCCTGAATTGCAAAAGCAGCTAGAGCGCATTGAAGCAGCGGAGGAAAGCGAGTCACCAAAACTGTTGCGTGACAAGGTGACCGAGAATGAAATTGCGGAAGTCGTCAGTGCGGCTACCGGTATTCCTGTCGCGAAAATGCTGCAGGGTGAGCGTGACAAACTGCTGCATATGGAAGAATTCCTGCATAAACGTGTGGTGGGTCAGGATGAAGCCGTGGTAGCCGTATCCAATGCCGTGCGCCGTTCACGTGCAGGCTTGTCTGATCCTAATCGCCCAAGCGGGTCATTCCTGTTCCTTGGACCGACCGGTGTAGGTAAAACAGAACTAACCAAAGCCTTGGCAAACTTCCTGTTTGACAGTGACGATGCAATGATCCGGATCGACATGTCCGAGTTTATGGAAAAACACTCGGTAAGCCGTCTGGTTGGTGCACCTCCGGGTTATGTGGGCTATGAAGAAGGCGGGGTACTGACTGAAGCTGTGCGCCGTAAACCGTATAGCGTGCTCTTGTTCGATGAAGTCGAAAAAGCACATCCGGATGTATTTAACATCTTGCTGCAAGTGCTGGATGATGGTCGTTTAACTGATTCCCAAGGCCGTGTAGTAGATTTTAAAAATACCGTGATTGTCATGACTTCGAATCTGGGATCTCAGGACGTTCGCGAGTTAGGTGAAGGCGCAACACGCGATGAAGTTAGGACAGTGGTGATGAATGCGGTATCTGAACATTTCCGTCCAGAATTTATTAACCGTATTGATGAAATTGTCGTATTCCACGCACTGGAAAAAGACCAGATTCGCGGTATTGCCGATATTCAGCTGGACCGTTTACGTCAACGCCTGGCCGAACGGGATATGCGCCTGTCGGTAGATGATACTGCCTTTGAGCAATTGATTGAGGTCGGGTTTGATCCGCTGTATGGTGCACGTCCGCTAAAACGCGCGATTCAGCAACGTATTGAAAATGGACTGGCTCAGAAAATTCTTGCGGGAGAATTCCAGCCGGGCGATACGATTCTGGTGAGAGCGGAACATGGTGAGCTGGTTTTTGAAAAAATGAAACTCAGCTAAGTTTCAATCCAGTTTATTATATGTTCCATGAAAAAACCCAGTTCAATTGAACTGGGTTTTTTATTTGTGACTGGATATTAGTCGCAAGTCTATAAGGCGTTAAACTTGCGGATGACGGATTTTCCAGGCACGGTGAATTTTTTGATTCCGCTTAAAGTCAGGACCAATGGTTTCCTGGGTAATTTCTTCAACATCAAAGAACGCCAGAATTTCTTCATCCATCTCAAAACCACGATAGTTATTTGAGAAATACAGGGTACCATCGCTGGTTAAACGGTTCATGGCACGTTTCAGCAGGGATAAATGGTCACGCTGGACATCAAAGGTACCGTAGAATTTCTTCGAGTTCGAAAACGTTGGCGGATCAATAAAGATCAGGTCATATTGCTCATGGCCTTCTTTCAGCCATTCGAAACAGTCAGAGGCAAAGAACTGGTGCTGTTCATCCGCATGATCCACAGTTAAACCGTTCAGGACAAAGTTTTCTTTTGACCAGTTTAAATAAGTATTCGACAGATCGACGCTGGTGGTGCTCGCAGCACCGCCCAAAGCAGCATGTAAACTTGCCGTTGAGGTATAGCTGTATAAGTTCAGGAAGTGTTTGCCTTTTGCTTCACGTGCAATACGTAAACGCATTTGACGGTGATCCAGGAATAGACCGGTATCCAGATAATCGGTCAGGTTGACCAAAATCTTGGCCTTGCCTTCCTGTACGATAAAACGCTTGGATGCTGTACTTTGTTTGGTGTACTGGTTTTTGCCTTCCTGACGCGCACGGGTCTTGATAAAGATCGCATCACGGCCCAAACCCGTCACGGCGCGAATTGCCTGTAAGGCCAGGTTGAAACGTTTCTTGGCTTTTTCCGGATCAATGGTTTTAGGTGGCGCATATTCTTGTACATGCAAACGCTCGCCATACAAATCTACTGCGACGTTAAAATCAGGTAAATCTGCATCATAGAGACGTAAACAATGGATCTGTTCCTTAACTGCCCATTTTTTTAGAGCTTGTATGTTTTTGGTCAGACGGTTGGCAAACTCCATCGCACCTTCAATCGGCTCAAACTGCTGAGGCTGCCAGCTTTCTAGGAATGGACGTACCACCGCGGCCGGTTTAACCGTACCGAAACGGATATAAATCGGCAATTTACCATTCATCAAACGCAGGATTTGCGGATCATTGAATGCCAGCACGTCGGCCTGTTCCACTTGGGAGGCAATCACAGCCGCTTTTTGATTCGGGAAATTCTTTTGCAGTAAAGCTGATAAACCAAGGTATAAAGAACGGTTTTGGGCTTTATCACCGAGACGTTCACCATAAGGCGGGTTGGTCACGAAGAATACTTTCTTGCCTTCTGCATGAAAATCAGGCCAGTCATTTAAAGTCCGTTCTTCAATCATGATATTGTCGAGTGCGGATTCAAAACCCGCCGCGATAATATTTTGTCTGGTGGCTTTAACCGCTTCCCAGTCCGCATCGAAGGCATAGAATTGTGGTAATGGATTTTCCATTGCCGCTTGATGACGCTCAGCAGCTTCTGCCTTGATGCTCATCCAGAGTTCATGGTCATGACCATTCCAGCCATTAAAACCGAAACGACGGACCAGACCAGGCGCACGGTCGGTCAAGATCATCAGTGATTCAATAATGAACGTTCCTGAACCACACATTGGATCAACCACGATATCCGGATTTAACGCTTTTAAACCACCTTTTTGCAGAATCGCAGCGGCCAGGTTTTCCTTGATCGGGGCGTCAGTCATGAACCGGCGGTAACCGCGTTTATGCAAAGAGTCGCCAGACAGGTCCAGGCAGTAAGTATGTTCTTTCTTGCCTGCCAGAATATACATGGTGATTTCAGGCTGTTTGGTATCAATGCTTGGACGTTTGCCTACCGCTTCCATAAAGGAATCCACGACACCATCTTTGGCACGTAAAGTTGCAAACTGGGTATTGACCTTGATATCACGCTCGACATGCAAACGAATCGCAAAGGTACTTTGTGGTGCAAAAATCAGCGACCAGTCAAAGCTGAGAGCTCCTTCATAGAGTTCTTCTGCAACATCACGCGCATCATGAGAAAATTCAATTTCATGCGTGTGGATCGGCATCAAGACACGTGAAGCCAGACGTGACCACATGCAGATACGATAAGCATTTTCCAGGGTGCCTTTAAAGGTTAGACGGCCCGGGAAACGCTCAATATTCTGAACACCTAAGCCTTGAATTTCTTCTTCTAATAAGGTTTCCAGCCCATCGGCACAGGTGACCCAATAATTGCTTAAACGTGGAGAGGTATTCATATAATAGAGAGACCAAAAAAGATAAATAAAAACTGCGCTAAGTTTACCGTATTTTTATATTGAAAGCTTTTTAAATTCTCTTAAAGGCCTGAGCTGCTTTAGAGAAAAAGCGTATTTGTATTATAAATTGAGAAACTGGTACGTATTTTGCTCTATCTACTGCAAATCAGGCAGTCAATCGATGGGGAGCGATGGCTGCCTGATTTTTCAATTTTATAATGAGGGTGAAGATGTTAGAGAATCAGTTACGCAACCATGACGCTTTTTCAGTGGCCACTTTAATTTATGCGCGTTTACGCCGGGTTTCCGGTCGGGTAATTGATGCACTTTATTTGGCAGAGAATCTGGACTATGCCTGGCATGTGATTCAGCTGGCAGAGCAGACCCAGGACCCAGAGTTGAGTCATCTGATCCAGCGCCTGAAAATGGTACTGGAGATTTCGGAAACAGGACAAGGTTCTGAAGTAGAATCCGCGAACCTAAGCCAGCAGAATGAGCTGATCTCGGTCGAACCGGATGAAGATGATATCTATCGTGCACAAGTGTCACATCGTTATATTGGTGCATTACGCTAGACAGGAGAGGGTGTGAATGCTCCAGACTGAAGCACCCATTTTTTAATATTTAAAATCAGCAGGATGTAAATCGGGTTAAATTATCTTGTTGAAAAAATAAAGATGAATCTGATTTTCTGTTTTTATTGTTCAGATGCTTTTTGTACAAGTAGCAACGTGCCCAACTATAAAAATTCGCCAATCTCTGTATAATATGTTGACTTAACGCATAAGGAATCTCTCATGCACTTGGCGGCATTGCATACACCGAGCCAGATTCAACTCAATAAAGAAGGTAATCTAAAACACTTCTTGACCATCGAAGGTCTTTCTAAAGAAACCCTGACAAAAATATTGGACACTGCACAGTCCTTTTTTAATGACCAAAATCAGCTGATCACCAATAATTTGCTGGAAGGCAAAACGGTGATGAACCTGTTCTTCGAAAATTCTACCCGTACCCGAACCACCTTTGAAGCCGCTGCCAAGCGCCTTTCTGCCAATGTTCTCAATATCGATATTGCCCGCTCGAGTACGTCTAAAGGTGAAACCCTGCGTGACACTTTATGGAATCTGGAAGCCATGGCAGCCGATATTTTCGTGGTACGTCATTCATCTTCTGGAGCGGCACATTTTATTGCCAAAGATGTCTGCCCAGACGTCGCCATTATTAACGCCGGTGATGGCCGTCATGCGCATCCAACGCAAGCCATGCTGGACATGCTGACCATTCGCCGTGAAACCAATAAAAAATTCGAAGAAATGTCGATCGCTATTATTGGCGATATCAAGCATTCGCGTGTGGCACGTTCAGATGTGGCAGCCTTGCAAACTTTGGGCTGTCAAGATATCCGGGTGATTGCACCCAATACTTTGTTGCCATTAGGCTTTGAAGAATATGGCGATGGTGTTCGTCTGTTTAACAAGATGGAAGAGGGCATTCAAGACTGCGACGTGATTATTACGCTACGTATTCAAAACGAGCGGATTGATTCTCCAGCACTTGCCTCGCAAGCCGAGTTTTACAAAATGTATGGTCTGAACAAAGAACGTCTCGCGATGGCCAAGCCTGATTGTATCGTGATGCATCCGGGACCAATGAACCGTGGGGTAGAAATTGATTCCAGCATTGCAGATGGCTCACAGTCGGTGATTCTGCATCAGGTGACCAATGGTATTGCAGTGCGTATGGCAGTACTGGCACTGGCGATGCAGGGTCAGTTACAGGAACAGGGTTTGATTGAAGCGATTGCGGTATAAGGAATAAGTCATGTCTATTGTAAAAATTGAAAATGTCCGTGTTCTCGACCCAATTGCAAAAACAGATTCGATCGAAACGGTTTATCTCGAAAATGGTAAGCGTGTAGAGGCATCCTCAGACGTTGCCGAGACCCTTGATGGTCAAGGTAAATGGCTGATGCCTACCATGGTTGACCTGTGTGCACGTTTACGTGAACCGGGTCAACAGCAACACGGTACGCTTAAGTCTGAAGGGAAAGCGGCTCGTGAAAATGGTATTTTGCACGTATTTACCCCACCAGATTCAAAACCGATTGTTCAAGACAATGGTGCGCTGATTCACGGCCTGGTTGAAAAAGCCATGCTGGATGGTGGTATCTATCTTCAAGTGATTGGTGCGCAAACCCAAGGCCTAAATGGTCAACAGCCGGCAAATATGGCGGGTCTGAAAAAAGGCGGTTGTACTGCCGTTTCCAATGCCAGCGCGCCGTTTGCCAATGATGATGTAGTCTTGCGTACACTTGAATATGCCGCAGGTTTAGACCTGACAGTGGTGTTCTATGCAGAAGAACCACAAATTGCCAAAGATGGCTGCGTACATGAAGGTTTTATTGCTTCACGTCAGGGCTTGCCGATGATTCCGGCACTGGCTGAAACCGTGGCAATCGCCAAATACTTGCTCATGATTGAAGCCACCCATGTACGTGCACACTTCGGTCTGTTGTCTTGTGGTGCATCTGTCGAATTGATCCGTATTGCAAAGGAAAAAGGTTTGCCGGTGACCTGTGATGTAGCGATGCACCAGCTGCATCTGACCGATCATTTGATTGACGGTTTTAACTCTCTTGCACATGTGCGTCCGCCGCTTCGTTCAGAACAGGATAAAGAATTGCTGCGTCAGGGAGTAAAATCCGGTGTGATTGATGCCATCTGCACTCATCATGAACCGCTGAGCAGTTCTGCGAAAATGGCGCCATTTGCGGAAACGCAACCAGGATTCACTGCTTTTGATACCTATGTGCCTTTTGGTCTGCAACTGATTCGTGAGGGGTTGTTAACTCCACTGGAATGGGTAGAAAAAGTAACCTTGGCTCCGGCTCGTGTTGCACAAATGGCAGATCGCTGGGTAAATGAATCAGGTTGGGTGCTACTAGATCCGGAACTGGAATGGACCCAGGATAAAGAAAGCATCGTGTCACAAGGTAAGAATACACCGTTAATCAATCAAAAAGTACTGGGTAAAGTGATTCAAACTTATGTTGCTTAAGTAAGACAAACTTTATAAAAGTCAGCTTCGGCTGGCTTTTTTTTATTTTTTAAATTGTATTGGCAAAGTGCCACACTAACAAAAATAGTGAAACTTTATGATATTCATACAATTATTTACATTTTCAAAAAATAGGGCTCGTTACACTGCTTAAATATTAAACATTAGAAAAATCAAAAGAATGGTGACGATTATGAATATAGACTTTATGGAACGCTTAAAAAGTGATGTTACGGCCATTGTGCTTCAAGGTGAAACAGAGCATTTATTTGCCAAAGATCAAGCTTTGGCGCAGTTCTATCCCGTATTTTTAAGTATATTACGTGCTCGTCCCGCCTGGATCGAGATTCTTGGTCAGCAACTCAATCCAAAGATTCATGAATTATTCAATGCAAATCCGGCATTAAAGCAGCAGTTTCTGGATCAACTTGATCAGAGTGCACCACAAGAAGAAATAGAACAGACCCTGAATCGGTCAATTGTACCGACCATGAATTTCTTACAGACTGAAGCAGGGGCTTCAAGTCAGGAAGCCATTAGCCATTTGCTTGAAACTCATGCCGATTCGATTCAGCGCGCCTTGCCTGTTTGGGCTGGACCCATTCTGGCAGCGCTTGGTGTTTCCCCATTGGCCGGACACAGTTTAAATCAAGAACCTGTGCTTGAAGCGGAACCCATTATTGTGGTTCAGGAAGAGAGAAAAACAAGCTTTTTATGGCCCGTTATCATTTTTCTGATTCTGGCGGCTTTAACCCTATTTTTTATTCGTAGCTGTATGCATGATGATGATCCACAAGCCGGTCAGGACGGGCAGGTTGCCAGTGAAGCTGTAGCCGCCCAACCTGCTTCTTTGCAATTGAGTACGGGTAGCAATGGTGAAATTATAAGTTGCCAGATAGGGTTGAATAATCCGCAATATATGGAAATTCTGCAAAACGAGATTAAACAGATTTTTAATTATAATATTGGTTGCGGTACGTTGAGTAGTGATGCCTATCATTCAGAATTCACCGATCAGGATACTATTCCAACTGTTTTGAGAGCAATCCAGGGAATGCCAAATGTATCACTGGACTGGGTGGGCAATCAGGTTTTGGTGCGTGCAGCAACCAATGCTGAAGCTGAGCGTCTGGCAGCACAAATTCGTAGTCTGGCAAAAAATGTTACGGTAGTGACTCAACAGCCTCTAAATAACAGTGAGATAATCAGTAGTGCCAACAGTGAAGCAGAACAGGCGCTGGCTAGCATTAAGGAGGACGATGTTAAAGCATTGGATGTAGCGACTGCACTCAATTTACAGATTATCAATTTTGATACCGCCTCTACCGAAGTTCCAGAGGTCAATAAATTGGTGCTGGATCAGGCTGCTGCATTATTGCAACGTGCGCCACAAGTTATCCTGAAAGTTAAAGGACATGCTGATGCTCAAGGCAGCGAAGCAGAGAATAAGGCGCTGTCTGTGCAACGTGCCCAAGCGGTGACCGACTACCTCGTTCAACAAGGCGTCGATCCTGCACAGTTACAGGCAGTTGGCATGGGAGCGGATCAGCCAGTTGAACCTAATGCCACACCTGCCGGGCAGTTCCAGAACCGTCGCGTGACCTTTGAAGTCGTCAATACTGAAACGGGAGTGGTACGTGAAGTAGATGATGAAGGTGTGGTGGAGAAGACAGCAAATTAAGAGAACGGCCTAAATAAAAAAGGACGAATTTTTGTCCTTTTTTATTATCTTAAATTAAGAAAATACTGGCGGGCTATAGGTCATGGTTCGTCCCAGGAACCAGAGCAGGAGCAGTACCAAAGGCAGATGGAAAATCAGCTGGGTAACCGTAAATCCAATCACATCTTTGGCTTTTAATTTCAGGATACCGAGCATCGGCAGCATAAAGAAAGGGTTAATCAGATTAGGCAAGGCTTCTGCCGCATTATAAATCTGCACCGACCAGCCCAGATGCACTTTCAGGTCATGTGCTGCCTGCATCACATAGGGTGCTTCGATAATCCATTTGCCTCCACCGGATGGAATAAAGAAGCCCAGAATTGCTGAATAAAGTCCCATCACGATGGCAAAGGTTTCCTGAGAAGCAATGGAAACGAAAAATTCGGCAATATAATGTGACAATGACAGATCGGCCGGGTTTAGTGCATTGGTCATCATAAAGGCAATACTGCCATACAACGGAAACTGGATCAGTACTCCTGAAATAGCCGGAACAGCCTTGGAGACTGCATTCAGGAAATTTCGTGGTGTACCGTGCAAGGCCACGCCCAAAATCAGAAAGATAAAGTTATAGGTATTTAAGCTGGAAATGGCCAGAATCGGATTACTTTTGGAAAATTCGTTAAACATCCAGACTGCGCCCAGAATCACGATCAAAATGCTTAAAATGGGTGAATTTTCCAGCCAATCCCCCGGTCTTTTTTCGGCAGATACTTCCGGTTTTTCTTCTTCAATCTGAATCGGGAAGTGTTCAATGGTTTTAATGTCAGAGCCTTTAGGTGCTGACCAGTAAGCAATTGCGATTGAAGCTACAATCAGTACCGCCGTCATGATCATGGATTGCGGCAGGAAAATAGTCTCGGTAAATGGAATCACGCCCGTCAGGTTATAAATCGGTTCAGGCAGACTGCTTTTATTGGCCTGTAACTGTGCAGCTGAAGAACTGATGCCCAGTGCCCAGGTCGCACCCATCCCGATAATCGCGGCAGCCGCAGCAGCGCGGTAATCCATGTTAAGCTCTTTACGCTGTGCCAGTGCAATCACTAGAAGTGCAGTCAGTACAGTACTCATGGCCCAGTTAATCAGGGAAATTAACAGGCTGACCGTGGCGACCAGGACAATCGCACCACGACCGGAATGCGGCAAGCGTGCCATTTTCTGGATCAGCAGCTGGACAGGCTTGGATACGGAAACCACATAACCGACCACGATCAGCATGCACATCTGCAAGGTAAAGGGAATCAAGCTCCAGAAGCCGTCTCCAAAGGAAATCGCGACATCCTGTGCCGGTGCACCAATTCCGATGGCGGCAATCGCCACAATGATGACACCGAGTAGGGCAAAAATATAAGAATCCGGAAACCATTTTTCAGACCAGTCGCTGACGCGCATGGCGAAGCGCTGCAAAATATTTTGTTGAGTTTGCATGATTAAAATCCATTTATTCTGCAATTATTATTTTGAAATGAAGCAGCTATATATAAAAAAGCCCTTAAGAAATTTTATTCTTAAGGGCTGGCTAGATCAGGCAGCGTTACGTAGTAGCGCTACCCCAGTGACTTTTTGAATCTCTTCAAAACTTACCTCTGGTGCCAGTTCAACCAGTCGAATTCCATCAGGAGTAACATCCAGTACACCGAGGTCGGTAATAATCCGGTTCACCACAGCTTGGCCGGTAAGGGGCAGGCTACATTGCGGTACAATCTTCGGTGTACCATCTTTGGCGCAGTGTTCCATCAAGACCACGACCTTTTGTACACCCGCGACCAGATCCATGGCACCACCCATGCCTTTGACCTTTTTGCCCGGAATCATCCAGTTGGCCAGATCACCAGTTTCAGACACTTCCATTGCACCCAGAATGGCAATATTGACATGACCGCCACGGATCATGGCAAAGGAATCGGCACTTGAGAAAAATGAAGCACCTTTACGCGCTGTGACCGTCTGTTTACCGGCATTGATCAGGTCGGCATCGATAGTCTCCTCGGTTGGAAATTCGCCAATCCCCAGCAAACCATTTTCCGACTGCAGCCAGACATTGATATTTTCCGGAATATAATTCGCGACTAGCGTCGGCAGGCCAATCCCTAAATTGACATAGAAACCATCTTCAAGCTCTTGTGCTGCGCGCTGCGCCATTTGATTACGTGTCCAAGCCATGATCAAGCCTCCGCCTTTAAAGTCATCTGTTCAATGCGTTTTTCCGGTTGGGTATTCAGTACAATCCGGTTCACATAAATGCCGGGTAGATGGATTTCATCCGGCTCCAGCACGCCAATTTCGACAATTTCTTCAACTTCAGCAATGGTGACTTTACCCGCCATGGCACAGACCGGATTAAAGTTTTGGGCGGTTTTACGGAAAATCAGGTTGCCAGCTTTATCTGCCTTATAGGCTTTGACTAGCGCCACATCGGCAGTTAAAGATTCTTCCAGAATGTAAGACTTGCCATTAAATTCACGGACATCCTTACCTTCAGCGATCACGGTTCCGACACCCGTCGCCGTATAAAAAGCCGGAATACCGGCACCGCCAGCACGTAATTTTTCTGCCAGTGTACCCTGTGGGGTCAGTTCAACTTCCAGTTCGCCATTTAAATATTGACGTTCAAACTCTTTATTTTCACCGACATAAGATGAAATCATTTTTTTAATCTGTTTGGTTTCCAGCAGAAGTCCGAGACCGAAGCCGTCTACGCCGGCATTGTTGGAAATACAGGTGAGTTGTTTAGCACCTGTTTCTTTTAAAGCTACGATCAAAGCTTCTGGAATACCGCATAAACCAAAACCACCAACGGCCAGGGTATGACCATCTTGCACCACATCCTTTAAGGCGGATTGAGCGCTGTCATAAACCTTATTTGACATCTTGTCACCTCTATTATTGTTGTAGCAGACTTCAATCTGCTGCTTATATCCTTATGGTTTGCTTAAGATCATTTTGCTCAAGCAAGCTTATTTTCAAGCACAGGCTTTTTGCCAATAGGCATTGGCATAATTGGATGGATTATTGCGCTGCAAGACTTCACTGATATTACGGCTGGCCTGCATCAGGGCGTCTAGCTGAATACCGGTTTCAAAGCCCATATTCGAGAGCAGGTAATACAGGTCTTCAGTTGAAACATTGCCTGAAGCCCCTTTGGCATAAGGGCAGCCACCTAAGCCTGCAATGGATGAATCAAATACGCGAATGCCTTGTAATAGCGACTGGTAGATATTCGCAATCGCCATGCCGTAAGTATTATGAAAATGGCCTGCCAAAACTTTAGCATCAAGTTCAGCCAGACAAGCCTCCCAGACATTTTTCACCCGATCCGGTGTTGCTGTACCAATGGTTTCACCCAATGACACTTCGTAGCAGCCCATCTCTAGCAAACGCTGGGTGACTTTTACCACCTGCTTTGGATCAATGGCACCTTCATAAGGGCAGTCCACCATGCAGGAGACATAGCCGCGCACCTTAATGTCATTGGCTTTGGCGGCTGCCATGACATCGGCAAACTTCTCGAAGCTTTCATCAATCGAGCAATTGATGTTTTTGCGGGTAAAGCTTTCAGAAGCAGCGGTAAATACCGCCACTTCCTTGCAACCTACAGCCAGTGCCGATTCAAAACCTTTCAGATTTGGGGTCAGCAGACTGAATTGAATATTCGGATCTTGGGGTAGGCTGGCAAAGAGCACATCACTGTCTGCCATTTGCGGTACCCATTTGGCTGAAACGCAGGAGCCGACTTCGATGGACTGTAGACCGGTTTTCATCAGGTCTACAATCAGGTTTTTCCGGTCATCCAATGTCAAAGGTGTTTTTTCATTTTGCAGGCCATCGCGTGGCCCGACTTCTACGATTTTGACAAAATCCGTCATGCCACTTCCTCCGCCAGTGGCTGGAATTCGACCAGTTCATCACCAGCTTTAACCTGATCACCCTTCTGGAAATATGAACTTGCGATGATGCCGTCATGCGGTGCACGAATTGAATATTCGATCTTCATGGCTTCCAGCGTCATCAGCACATCATCTTTTTTGACTTTGTCATTGGCTGCCACGAGCACCTGGGTAATGACACCTGGCATTGGCGCGATCAGATTATTTTCCGTGCCTTGTTCATCCTGATTATTAAAATCAGACTTCAGGTAATTGAACTTATAGCTTTGACCATTCTGGAACAGGGTAATGCCTTGCTCAGTCTGGCTAAAAGCCAGTTTTTGCTGTTTACCCGCCAGTTGCAACGCTAAAGTATGGGCATCGACGAGCTGACCTTGAATCTCAATCTGCTGACCGTTATAGCTGGCGACAAATCCTTGATCTTGGGTGCTGAACTGAGCTTTTAGGGTAAAACCATTACGTTGTAATTGCACTGTATGGCTATTTTGCTGATTCAGACGCCAGAATGCTTGCTGCTGCCACACCGGATTGCTTGGAACGGGATTCTGTGCTTGACGTGCCAGGAGTTCAATCAGTGCGGCACTGACTACCAGTTCAACACTGATATCTGCAGAAGGTTTGAGCAGAAATTCTTCTTCACGCTGAATCAGGCCAGTATCTAAATGTGCATTTTTAAACGAATCACACAGCACCAGGCGATCTAGAAAAGCGATATTATTGCCCAAGCCATCAACATGGAAATGGCCCAGCGCGTGATGCATTTGGGTCAAGGCCGCTTCACGGTTTTTGCCCCAGACAATCAGTTTGGCAATCATCGGATCATAATAGGTGCTGATTTCATCACCTTCGACAATACCGCTATCGACACGGACACAGTCACTTTGCTCCGGATAATGCAGGTAGCTGATCTGACCAATCGCAGGAATAAAGCCTTTTTCCGGTTCTTCGGCATAGACACGAGCTTCGAGTGCATGTCCATGAATCTGCAATTCATGCTGCTGTTTCGGTAAAGGTTCACCAAAGGCCACGCGCAGTTGCCATTCCACCAGATCCTGTCCGGTAATCATTTCCGTCACTGGATGTTCAACCTGAAGACGGGTGTTCATTTCCATGAAGTAAGCTGTGCCGTCTTGCTCCACGATAAACTCGACTGTACCGGCACCGACATAGTTCACTGCACGCGCAGCATCAATCGCCGCCTGACGCATCGCCTCCAGTTTGTCTTCCGGCATTTTTGGAGCTGGTGCTTCTTCCAGCACTTTCTGGTGACGGCGCTGTACCGAGCAATCACGTTCGAACAGATGTACATAATTGCCGTGGGTATCACCAAACACCTGCACTTCAATATGACGTGGCTGAATCACATAGCGTTCAATCAGAACGTCTTCATTGCCAAAACTTGAACGTGCTTCACTCTTACATGAAGCAAGCGAGCTAAGAAAATCTTCGCTGCGTTCCACCAGACGCATGCCTTTACCGCCACCGCCGGCACTGGCCTTGATCAGCACCGGATAGCCAATATTGTCTGCCTGCTTTTTCAGGAAGTCAGCATCCTGATTGGTGCCGTGATAACCAGGGGTTAAAGGTACACCGGCTTTTTCCATCAAGGCTTTAGAGGTCGCTTTCAGGCCCATTGCCAGAATGGCTGCTACCGGTGGACCAATAAAAGTGATATTATTGGCTTGGCATGCTTCGGCAAACTGGTCATTTTCAGACAGGAAACCATAACCCGGATGAATCGCCTGGGCACCCGTGCTTTTGGCTGCCTGAATAATGCGATCAATCTGTAAATAACTTTGTGCAGCTGGCGATTCACCAATATAGATCGCTTCATCGGCCAGTTTGACATGCTGTGCCTGCGCATCGGCATCAGAATAGACGGCAACGGTGGCGATACCTAATTTCTTCGCTGTACGAATCACACGGCAGGCAATTTCACCACGGTTGGCAATTAAAATCTTTTCAAACATCATAGGATCCTTCTTGTTGTTATGCCGTGGTCTTGATCCAGGCCGGGCTTTGTTTGTTCAAAAATGCATTCAGTCCATTTTTCGCCTCATCTCCCTGGCGAATATGGGCAATATGCTGTGCTGTTTTAAGCAGTAAATCTTCGGTCAAAACCTGTTGGTCAACCAGTTGAATCAACTGTTTGGATGCGCTCTGTGCAGCAGGACCACCAAGTAAGAGTGCTTCCACAATTTCATCAATTTTGCTGTCGAGCTGTTCAGGTGGAGTGACTTCATGCGCAAGACCAATGCTTTTGGCCTGTTCAGCAGAAATCCGCTCGGCGGTCAGGAAATAACGCGAAGCCTGACGGGCACCAATCGCACGAATCACATAAGGACTAATTGTTGAAGGAGCCAGACCTAAACGTACTTCTGAAGTGGCAAACTTGGCATCTGTACTAGCGATGCAAATATCACAGGCCGAAGCCAGTCCCATGCCGCCGCCAAAGGCAATACCATGTACCCGGGCAATGGTCGGCTGTTTCAAGGTTGCCAGACTTTGCAGCATTTTTGCTAGTTTGAGCGCATCCGCTTCGTTATCTGCTCGAGAAGCCTGACCGGCTTGTTTCATCCAGTTCAGGTCAGCGCCTGCAGAGAAACTTTTGCCACGACCCGCCAGAATCACCACACGGACATCATCACGGTTATTTAAGGACTGAAAGCAGGCATGCAGTTCTTCAATGACTTGAGTATTAAAGGCATTGTGCAATTCGGCGCGATTAATCCAGACGGTTGCGACCTGATTCTGCTGTTCGAGCTGTAAAAATTGATAATCCATTTTTGATACCTCTTACATGCGGAACACGCCGAATTTAGTTGGTTGGATGGGTGCATTCAGGGCTGCAGCCAGACTCAAGGCTAAAACTTCACGCGATTGCGCCGGATCAATCACACCGTCATCCCATAAACGCGAAGATGCATAGTAAGGATGGCCTTGGCGTTCGTACTGGTCACGAATCGGCTGTTTAAACTGGTCTTCTTCTTCAGCTGACCAGCTGCCACCTTTCTGTTCAATCTGGTCACGTTTTAAGGTCGACAAAACGCTGGATGCTTGTTCACCGCCCATCACTGAAATACGCGAGTTTGGCCAGGTCCACATAAAGCGTGGCGAATAGGCGCGGCCACACATGCCGTAGTTACCGGCACCAAAAGAACCGCCAATCACCAAGGTCAGTTTTGGAACATTGGCATTGGCGACGGCCATCACCAGTTTGGCACCATTTTTGGCAATGCCTTCATTTTCATACTGGCGACCGACCATAAAGCCGGTAATATTTTGCAGGAAAATCAGTGGGATATTGCGCTGGGTACACAATTCAATAAAATGCGCGCCTTTTTGGGCAGACTCGGAAAACAGAATCCCGTTATTGGCGATAATCCCGACCGGCATGCCATAGAGCTTGGCAAAACCGGTCACCAGGGTAGTGCCGAAACGTGCCTTGAACTCGTCAAAACGTGAGCCATCGACAATACGCGCTATCACTTCACGGATATCAAAAGGCTTGCGCGCGTCACTCGGCACAATGCCGTACAATTCCGAACTGTCAAACAGCGGCGCTTCGATTTCATCCGCGGTCGTGTTTGGCTTTTTGTTCAGATTCGCCACGATATTGCGGGCAATCGCAAGCGCATGTTCATCATTTTCTGCCAGATGATCAGCCACGCCAGACAAACGGGTATGCACATCACCACCACCAAGATCTTCACTGGAAACCACCTCACCAGTAGCTGCCTTAACCAGAGGAGGGCCGCCCAGGAAAATGGTGCCCTGATTCCGCACAATAATGGTTTCATCGGACATGGCAGGAACATACGCACCGCCCGCAGTACAGCTACCCATCACCACTGCAATCTGGGCAATGCCTTGGCTTGACATACGTGCCTGATTGTAGAAAATACGGCCGAAGTGATCGCGGTCTGGAAATACTTCATCCTGTAAAGGTAAGTATGCACCGCCAGAATCGACCAGATAAATACAGGTCAGATGGTTCTGTTCGGCAATTTCCTGGGCACGTAAATGCTTTTTTACTGTTAAGGGATAATAAGTACCGCCTTTCACCGTAGCATCATTGGCGATGATCATGCAGGTCACACCGTTAACCTGACCAACACCAGCGACCACACCTGCGGCAGGAACATCATCCTGATACACCTGATAGGCAGCCAGCTGACCAATTTCCAGAAAAGCGGTTCCTGGATCAATCAGGTGATTAATCCGTTCACGTGGTAACAGCTTGCCGCGATCTAAATGTTTTTGGCGGGCAGTTTCGCCGCCACCGAGGGCAATCTTTTCAACTTTCTGTTTTAGGTCATCCACCAGTTGCAGCATGGCAGTCTGGTTGGTTTTAAACTCTTCACTACGTATATTGATTTTGCTCGATAACTGATTCATGACGAACATCCTTGTTTTATTCTAAGTGTTAAGATTTAGGCTGTTTCGTTGAAAAGTTCACGGCCAATCAGCATGCGGCGGATTTCTGAAGTACCGGCGCCAATTTCATACAGTTTGGCATCGCGCCATAAACGGCCTGCAGCAAACTCGTTGATATAACCGTTACCACCTAAAGTCTGAATGGTTTCACCCGCCATCCAGGTCGCTTTTTCAGCAGCATATAAAATGGCACTGGCAGCATCTTTACGCAGGCTACGGCTATGTTCGGCCTTGTCACATTCGGCGCCGACCGCATAAACCAGTGCCTTACATGCCAGCCAGGTCGAATACATGTCGGCAATTTTGCCCTGCATTAACTGGAATTCACCCAGTGCCTGACCAAACTGTTTACGGTCATGAATATACGGAATCACGGTGTCCATGCAGGCATCCATAATCCCCAGCGGGCCAGCACTCAATACGGCACGCTCGTAATCCAGCCCGCTCATCAAGACTTTGGTGCCATTGCCGACGCCGCCCATGACGTTTTCTTTCGGAACTTCAACATTGTCAAAAAATAGAGGATAAGTATTGGAACCGCGCATACCCAGTTTGTCCAAATGCGTGCCGTGGCTGAAACCTGACATATTTTTCTCTACCAGAAAGGCAGTCATGCCTTTGGCACCGGCCTGCAAATCAGTTTTTGCATAGACCACCAGGACATCGGCATCGCCACCATTGGTGATCCACATTTTTGAACCATTCAGCAGGTAGTGATCGCCTTTGTCTTCCGCTTTGAGCTTCATGCTCACCACATCCGAGCCTGCATTCGGTTCAGACATTGCCAAGGCACCGACATATTCACCTGAAATCAGTTTAGGCAGATAACGCTGTTTCTGTTCTTCCGTACCATTTCGCTTAATTTGGTTCACACATAGGTTAGAATGTGCGCCATAGGACAAACCAATGGATGCTGAAGCACGGGAAATTTCCTGCATGGCAATGATATGGGCCAGATAACCGAAATTTGAACCGCCATATTCCTCACTGACCGTTAAACCGAGCAGGCCCATCTCGCCAAATTTTTTCCAGAGTTGAGCCGGAAACTCATTGTCACGGTCGACCTGTTGGGCAATCGGGGCAATTTCCTTGGCGCAAAATGCGGCCACTGAATCACGAAGCGCAATCAGAGTTTCATCTAAACCGAAATCCAAGCTTTGTAAATTCATTCTTCATCCATCCTGAGGTTATATTTGTTGTGTCCAAAAAAGCATTTTTGTTGTGCTTGAGGTTTAACATACAACGAAAAAATAAAAAAGTGAATCTATATTCACAAAATGATTTACAATTCATTTTATCTTGTTGAGATTAATTTTATGAGTTATAAAAGATCATCATTGATGCAGGAACGGATGGAACAAAATCGTCTGTCGATTTTGCAATCTGCTCGTGAACTGATTACTGAAGGGGGCTTTAAAGAGGCGTCGATACAGGCGATTGCAGAACGCGCAGGCGTATCTACAGGGCTGGTCTATCGGTATTTCGAGAATAAAAGCCAGATTTTAATTGAGGTTTTGTCGGCGGCAATTCAGCATGAAGTCGGAATTTTAGTCCATATTGCTGAATCGGATTTATCGGCAAGACTGAAATTGCAAAAATCTGTTACAACTTTTGTGAAGCGTGCCATGAATAGCCCTCAATTGGCATATTCACTGATGTTCGAGCCGGTTGATCCGGAAATGGAACATGAGCGTTTTCGCAGTAAGCAGCTGCTCAAGCAGAGCATTAAGGAGATTCTGGCCGAAGGAAAGGTCAATGGAGAATTCGAATTTGAAGATTTGAATACCGCAGCACTAGGTGTGGTTGGCGCCATGACCTTTGTGGTAATCGAACCTTTGAATCCGTCCCGCAATGTGATGTTTGATCAGAAATATAAGGATCACTTTGTCAAACAGATTGCCGATTTTTGTGTTAACGCAGTACGTCGACAGGAGGGAAATCCAGCAGCATAAGCACACAAAAACAGGCACACAGACAAGGTCGTCGTGGTCATAAAACAATTAGTAAAGTTGAAAATCAGAATTACAAAGAATCAAGGAGATCGATTCAATGACACAAGTACGGTTAAGCTATGCCTATGGAACCAGCAGCCAGCCTTTATTGGGCATGACGATTGGTGAAAAATTTGATCAGGCTTGTGAGCAGTATGCACAAAGTGATGCAGTGGTTAGTCTGCACCAGAACATACGTCTCAGTTACCGGCAGCTACAGGAACAGGTCAATGCCTTTGCCTGTCAGCTGCTGAAACTGGGTATGCAAAAAGGTGACCGTCTGGCGATCTGGTCGCCGAACTGTGTGGAATGGACCATTACCCAGTTTGCAGCCTTCAAGGCAGGTATTATTCTGGTTAACCTGAATCCCGCTTATAAAAGCAATGAACTGGAATATGTGCTGAACAAGGTATCGTGTAAGGGATTGGTGATTGCTTCCCAGTTTAAAACGACGGACTATCAGGAAATTCTGACTAAAATTGCACCGGAATTGCAGGAAACCGAAGATAAATTTCTTAATGCAGAGCGCCTGCCGCATTTAAAACATGTGATTAAAATTGATGACCAGCAGCATACCGGCATCCACCGGTTTCAGGATTTGCTGAGCTCGCCTGGCGAACAAGAGCTGCAACAACTGCAACAGATCTCCAGTGAATTGCAGTTCGATGAAACCATTAATATCCAGTTTACCTCGGGCACCACGGGCAATCCGAAAGGCACCATGCTGACCCATAATAATATTTTAAATAATGGGTACTTTGTCGGTGAAGCGATTCATTTAGGTCCAGAAGACCGCGTCTGTATTTCAGTTCCTTTATTTCATTGTTTTGGCATGGTGATGGGTAATCTGGCCTGTATTACGCACGGTTCTGCCATGATTTATCCGTCTGCCGTGTTTAATCCGCTGGAAACCCTGAAAGCCATCCAGCAGGAAAAATGTACCGCGGCTTATGGTGTGCCGACCATGTTTATCGCCATTCTTGAGCATGAACAGTTTGACGAATTTGATCTGTCCAGTCTGCGTACCGGGATTATGGCGGGTAGTCCATGCCCGCAGGAGATTATGCAGCGCGTGATTGAACGTATGCATATGTCTGAAATTACCATCTGCTATGGTATGACCGAAACTGCGCCAGTAAGTGCACAAAGTTCTACTAAAGACAGTGTTGAACAACGTGTCAGTACGGTTGGTCGGGTACATCCGCATCTGGAAGTCAAAATTGTGGATGAAAGTGGCAAGGTGGTTCCACGCGGCCAATTGGGTGAGCTATGTGTACGCGGTTATTCCGTAATGCTTGGTTACTGGGAAGATCAGGATAAAACCCAGGAAGTGATTGATACAGCGCGCTGGATGCATACCGGTGATATTGCTGAAATGGATGATGAGGGCTTTGTCAAAATCAAGGGGCGAATCAAGGATGTCGTCATTCGTGGTGGAGAAAACCTGTTCCCGAAAGAAATTGAAGATTTCCTTTATACCCATCCGGCTGTTTCAGATGTACAGGTGATTGGGGTACCAGACCATAAATATGGAGAAGAGCTTTGTGCTTGTATCATCCTGCATGAAAATGATCCTTGTACCGAAGACGTAATCCGTGAGTATTGTGCCGAGCATATCTCGCATAACAAAGTGCCGCGTTATGTGCGTTTCTTCCATGAATTCCCGATGACGGCTTCAGGGAAGGCGCAGAAGTTCAAATTGCGTGAATTTATGCGTGAAGAGCTGAACTTGAAAGAGATTGCTTAAATTGTATTGATGCGATTCTTAAGTGGGGCAAAGCAGTATTTAATGCATGCATTGCCTCCATTTGTATAACGGTTTCGATATCAATGTTCAGGCTTTTCTTACTTTTGATGGGCCAAAAGTAAGCAAAATGGCGACATCCATGTCGCCGGGCCTATGATCAAATTTCAAGAAAACAGCAAATAAGACCAAGCTACAAGATTTAAATATTCAATCTATCTAAAGACCCGCCTGAGTTTTAGATTCGTGCATAGATTTAGAGTAAAAATATGGCAAAAAACTTTCACAGTGAAGTCGTGGTCGCCAGTTATGACGATCACATCCGTAAACTGATTCCCGGTTATGAACTGGTGCATCAGCAGATTGAAGCAATTCTCAGCATTGAACTCCCGGAAACCGCCCATATTTTGGTAGTGGGTTGCGGGACGGGTTATGAACTGTCCTATTTATTGCAGCGTTATCCAGACTGGATCTTTACTGCAATTGATCCATCAGCAGCCATGCTGGAACAGGCTAGTAAAAATCTGAATTCCATAGATCAACAAAGGGTACAACTTATCCAAAGCACAATCCAAGATTTGAATCAGCCAGATACGTTTGATGCTGCGTTGGCCATTCTGGTGGCACATTTCATTCCAAATTCCGAAAAAAACGGATTTTTTCAGGCTATCCATCAGTGTCTTAAAACCAATGGTCTTGCATTGACCTATGATCTGATGCAACCCGAAGATCAGCAAGACATCAAAATTATGCAGAAGCTGGCACAACAGACAGGGTTAAGCGTGGTGCAAAGTAACAAGATGATTGAACGCTTGGAGCAGGATTTTCACTTGTTATCTGCGCAAAATTTTACAGCACTTTTAACCAAAGTCGGATTTAAACAGTGCAAAATTTATTGTCAAATCATGAATTATCATGGCTTTTTGCTCAGAAAATAAAGATTAAAGAACTTTTTGTAAACTCTAAAGTTTAAGTGAATATTCAGGGAAGTATTAAAACAATGTCGGCATATTACAGTTTTATTCAGCGCGAACAGCATGCAGATGGCAGTACTACGGCTTATTACCGTTCTAATATTCATGCACAAGGTGCATGGAATCCGCATGAGCAGCACATGGCACCAGCCACTGGTATTCTATGCGTCGAACTGGAACAGTTTCAGCCACGTGCTGACATGCGTATTGGTCGGGTCGGGCTGGATATTTTTGGCCTGATTGCCTTTGGTGAATTTTCAATTACTACGCGTATGATCCGTCCAGGTAAAACCATCGAACTGGTTGAAGCTGAAATGTGTGCCAATGGTAAAACCTGTATCGTGGCACGTGCCTGGAGAATGCTAACTTCAGATACCAAGGCCATTGCCGGAGTGGAAGACTTTCCGATTGAAAGTCCAGAATATTTACCGGTTTGGGAGGGTATGCGTTGCTGGCCGGGCGGTTATATCCAGAGTATTGAAACCCGTGCGCATGCTGACCATTGTGCAGGCAAGGGCATTGTCTGGCTGAGAAATTCGCTGGACATGGTAGAAGGCCAACCGACGACAGACTTTAGCCGTTTACTTGGTATGGTCGATACGGCCAATGGCATCGTGCCACGTCAGGACCCGAATTCCGGTTGGGGATTTCCGAATCTGGACCTGCAGATTCATATGCACCGTCTGCCGCAGGGTAAATGGCTGGGGCTGGAAGTGGTGCAGCAATATGGTGAAGATGGTATCGGTTTAACCAGCGGGATTCTGCATGATGTTCATGGACCTTTTGGTCGAAGTGAACAGATTCTGACCCTGCGAAAGCTCTAAAGTCTATTCGAAACATCAAGGCCAATTGCCTCAATCTTTATTTATTGGCATGCTGTGCGCAATGAGTCAGGAATAGCACAAGATGCGGATCAGTATGATTGGGGCAGGGCGAGTGGCATATCATCTTGCCCTTGTATTGTCAGCACAACATGAGATCGTACAGATCTACAGTCGAACCCTAGAAAAAGCACAGCAACTGGCTGAGCAATTTAAAGCTCAGGCAATCGCTGAGCCTGAACAGCTGGATCATGAGGTGGATCTGGTCATTATCGCGGTCAGTGATCAGTCGATTGCCAACGTCATTGAACAGATTCATCCGTATCTGCAGCAGAATCTCATCGTACATACCTCTGGCAGTACCCCTCTCGATTTACTGAAAAATGTGCATGCGCGTGCAGGCGTATTCTATCCTTTACAGACCTTTAGTCTGGAACGCCAGATTGATTGGCAGCAGACGCCACTGTTGATTGAAGCGGTGAATGAACAGGACCAAATCTTATTATTAGAACTAGCAAATAGCCTAAGCAATCGTGTTTATACTTATAGTTCTAGTCAACGTCTCAGTTTGCATCTTGCAGCGGTATTTGCCTGTAATTTTGCCAATTATTGTTATGACATGGCCAAGCAGGTGGTTGATGTACAACAGGTCGATTTCAGTTTGCTGTATCCCTTGATGCTGGAAACCGCCAGTAAAGCCACTCAGAATGATCCTAAACAAATGCAGACTGGTCCAGCGATGCGTGGTGATCAGAATATCTTGAATATGCATCAGCAGATGTTGGCCAATATGCAACGAGAAGATTTGCAAAATGTCTATCAGCTGTTGAGCCAGCAGATACTCAGGCGTCATTAGGAATGAAGAATCTGATGATTTATCTGCGGAGCAGGGTTCAAAGCCAAATTTTTCCCATAAAAAAGCGCTGATTAATCAGCGCTTTTTTGAATCTTGGATCAAGAAATTTTCTTGAAGATAAAATCATTAATCTTGTGACCGGCTTCAATGCCGCGACGTTCAAACTTGGTTTGTGGACGCCATTCCGGACGAGGGTAGCTGTTGCCTTTGCCCGCCAGATTTTCCAGTCGTGGACGTTCTTCCAATACTTCAATCATCCATTCAGCATACGGCTCCCAGTCCGTTGCAGCATGGAAAGTTCCGCCAAGCTCCAGCTTTTGCTCCACCAGTGGCATACGCTCATGTGAAACAAAGCGGCGTTTAAAATGACGCTTTTTCTGCCATGGATCAGGGAAGTATAACTGAACTGCATTAATACTATTATCTGGCATTTCACGTAATACCTGAATTGCATCAGCATCTAGCACACGTAAATTAGTCAAGCCTTCAACACCTGCTTCATACACGCACTGGGCAATACCCGGTACATGGACTTCAATTCCGACAAAGTTTCGCTCAGGATTGGCTTTGGCCATCAATACCAGTGAACGGCCCATACCAAAACCGATTTCTACAGTCAAAGGACGTTGAGGATGTTCAAAGTGCTGACGCAAATCACCGACTGGATATTCCAAAATTAAGTGACCATATTGTTCAAGCGCAGTACGTTGGGAGGTGTTTAGCGGCATTGAGCGGCGCATAAACGTCACGATTTCACGGTGCTCGCTTAAGTTTTCCAGCTCCACGACTTGCTGGTCTAATTGATCGTTCGACATAACTTTGGCAAATCTAAAAATTCAGAATGCGGTATTTTAAGTCCTGAGCCGAGCAAGTCAAACTTTTCTCGGTATTTCTCCATAAAAATCGGCAAGATCTTCCAGATAAAGTAAAAGAGCCAATCGAGGCTCTTTTATTAATCATCGTTCATCAGCTACTAAAACGGTCAATCAGTGTACTGCTGGCTTCATTTAAACCGATTACCCTTACATCTATACCTTGGGCTTTAAACTTCTGAATCACGTTATTCAGCATATTGACCGAAGTCACGTCCCAGACATGCGCATGGGTCAGATCCAGTTCCACATGCTCAAGCTTTTCTTTAAAATCAAAGAACTGATAGAATTTTTCTGTACTGCTAAAGAAAATTTGTCCAGAAATAACATAGCTACGTGAATTGGCTGCATTTAAATGCGTATAGACATGTACGGTTCTTTCCAGTTTATTAATAAAGAACAGGGCAGAGAGCAATACGCCGACAAATACACCAAGCGCCAGATTATGAGTGGCAAGCACGACAATAATCACGGCAATCATCACGGTATTGAATTCTAGCGGATGTTTGCTGAATTGCTTGATTGCTCCCCATTGAAAGGTGGTAAATGCCACCATAATCATGATCGCAACCAGTGCTGCCATTGGGATATAAGCCAGCCAGTCTTTCAAAAAAACCACGAGACAGAGCAGAAACACACCAGCGACCAGAGTCGATAAACGGGTACGTGCCCCTGAAGACACATTGATAATTGACTGGCCGATCATGGCACACCCGGCCATCCCACCCATAAAGCCGCTGACAATATTGGCCATACCCTGACCACGACATTCTTGATGACGGTCACCTTCAGTTCTGGTCACTTCATCAATGACCGTAGTGGTCATCATGCTTTCCAGCAAACCAACAGTTGCCAAGGTAAAGGAATAAGGCAGGATAATTTGCAAGGTTTCTAGATTGAGTGGAATTTCTGGAATCAGGAATACCGGCAAGGTATCCGGGAATTGTCCCAGATCACTCACGGTACGCATATCTGCACCCAACAACAGCGCCAGCCCACTTAAGACGATAATACAGATCAAAGGTGAGGGAATGGCTTTACCAATTTTAGGGAGATAAGGAAACAGATAAATAATTGCCAGACCAATCGCAATAAACAGATAACCGGTGCTCTCCATCTGCTTAATTTCCGGGATTTGTGCCACAAATATCAGGATCGCCAAGGCATTCAAAAATCCGTATACCACCGCCTGCGATACAAAACGCATTAATTTAGCAACTTTAAAATAACCGGCAATGACCTGAATGATGCCGGTCAGAATTGTGGCAGCCAGCAGATATTGCAGACCATGTTCTTTTACCAAGGTAATCATCAAAAGCGCCATTGCGCCTGTAGCTGCGGAAATCATGGCAGGACGGCCGCCAAAAAAAGCAATGGATACCGCTATACAGAAAGAGGCATATAAACCGACTTGCGGATCGACACCGGCAATGGCAGAGAAGGCGATTGATTCAGGAATCAGGGCAAGTCCCACCACCAGACCTGCCAGTACATCTGTGCGGATATTGGAAAACCATTCTTCTTTTTTCAGGCTAATCACGGAATATCATCTATATTTTGAAAACCTGTGTATGTTAAACAGATAGAGATAAAAATCTACACAAGATTGACTTGCAAAAGCCCGGAATATCCTGAATATTGAATGAGTAACTGTCCTGAAATGACAGTTAGGCTTTTTTGCAATTTACAGGTTTGATCACTTGAAAGTTTGTTAGAAGCGATTTAAAACATTGAGAAGTGTATAACAAGGATCAGAAATGAAGCTTTACTATTCGCCAGGGGCATGCTCACTGGCAGCTCATATTATTTTAAATGAAATTAATGTCGATTTTGATTTGGAACGTGTTGATTTAAAAACACATAAAACAGAAAAAGGTACGGATTATTACGAAGTTAATCCTAAAGGTTATGTACCAGCGTTAGAAATTAACCCTGGTCTGATCCTGACAGAAAATGTTGCAATTCTACCGTTTCTTGCTCAACACGATCCAAAACAAGATCTGATTCCACCATCGGGCATGGGACGTGCCAAAGTGCTGGAATGGTTAGGTTATCTGAATTCGGAATTGCATGATGCCTATGCGGTGTTCTTTGGTGACAAGTTATCTGAGGATGAAAAGAAAAAAGCCTATGCAGAAATTGACCGTCTATTGAGTTATATCGATAAAACCATTGGTGAATCAGACAACGATTATCTGGTCGATGATAACTTTGGTCCTGCGGATGCTTATCTGTTTGTCTTGACCAACTGGTCGAACCAGATTGAGCATGATCTGAGTCCATATAAAAATATTATTCATATCCGTAATAAAGTGGCTGAACGCCAGTCTGTACAGATTGCCATGCGTGATGAAGGTCTGATTCCTTAATTACTGGAAAAAAATAAAGGACTCAATCGAGTCCTTTATTTTTGTTTATGAAAATTTATTTAAAGAAATAACCGGTTTCTGGCGAGCTGGCATTGGCCATACGCTTACGCGGCATACGGCCTGCAAGAAAAGCTTCTCGGCCTGCTTCAACGGCTTTTTTCATCGCAGATGCCATCAATACCGGATTTTGTGCAGCTGCAATCGCTGTATTCATGAGTACACCATCACAACCCAGTTCCATCGCAATCGCGGCATCACTTGCTGTACCGACACCGGCATCGACCAGAACCGGCACTTTGGCATTTTCCTTGATGATTGACAGGGTGTGTGGATTTAAAATACCAAGACCTGAACCGATCAGGCTACCCAATGGCATAATCGCGACACAGCCCATGCTTTCCAGTTCTTGCGCCACGATCGGATCATCCGAGGTATAGACCATGATCTCAAAGCCATCATCAATCAAGGTACGAGCAGCTTTTAGTGTTTCGGTCACGTTTGGGTAAAGCGTTTTTTCGTCACCCAATACTTCCAGTTTGACCAGATTGTGACCATCGAGCAGCTCACGCGCCAGCATGCAGGTGCGGACGGCACTATTGGCATCGAAGCAACCTGCAGTATTCGGCAAAATGGTATATTTTTCCGGAGGAATCACTGATAGCAGATTCGGCTGGTCAGGATCTTGGCCAATATTGACCCGGCGAATAGCAACAGTGACAATCTCGGCACCACTGGTTTCAATGGCCTGCTGGGTTTCATTTAAATCTTTGTATTTGCCTGTGCCTACCAAAAGGCGTGACTGGAATTGGCGTGAACCAATCTGTAATAAATCTTGCATAATTGTCCCGAGTATTAGCCGCCACCGACTGCGTGAATAATTTCGATTTTGTCTGTATCGCAAATCGGCGTATCGCCCAATCTGCTTTTAGGAATAATCATTTCGTTGATTTCAACTGCAAAACGCTTACCCTCAAGCGCCATACTCTGAATCAGTTCCAGCAGATTCTTGCAGTGAGTTTCCTGTTGTTCGCCATTGATGTAAATCACCATTCTAGCAACCCTCCATGATTAAGTGTTGTTCAGATTTATCTGGCGTATTTTAAAGCATTCCAGGCCAGAATTAACCATCCGGCAATCATTAAAGCACCGCCAATAGGTGTAATCACCCCTAAACCGCGGGGTAATCCTAAGGCCATGATATACAGTGAGCCAGAAAACAGTAAAATACCAACCTGAATCAGTCCGAAGCTCCACTGAATCGGTAGTGCAGGAATGACTTTCGCGAGCAGAGAAAGAATCAGTAGTCCTAAGGCATGATAGAAAAAATAATCTGTTGCCGTTTGCCACCAGCCGAGCTGTACCTCAGTTGCACGTGCTTTTAAACCATGTGCACCAAAAGCACCGAGCATGACTGCCAGGGCCAGATTGAGTGCTGAAATCGCAATCCACATTTGAATTGATCTTCCTGATAAAGTTTGCACTTAACCTTAGCATAAATTCAAAATGCGGACATAAAAAAGCCTTCCTGAAGGAAGGCTTTTTAAAAATAAATCAGTAACAGAATTTGGTGTTAATTGGATGACATTGCTACTTTAATTTTTTCCATGGCATTTTTTTCCAGCTGACGAATACGTTCCGCAGAAACATTATATTCGGCTGCAAGCTCATGCAGGGTCGATTTCTCGTCGTCTAACCAACGGCGTTGCAGAATATTCCGTGAACGGTCATCCAGCTGGTCCATGGCTTCGTGCAGGGCAGAAGTACTTTGTTCTTCATAGTCTTCATTTTCAATCAGACGAGCCGGATCATAGCGGTTGTCTTCAAGATACAACGCTGGTGCTACATGGGTAGAACCTTCATCGTCGTCATCACTTGATGCATCAAAAGCAGCATCATATGCTGTCAGACGGCCTTCCATTTCCAGTACTTGTTCTGGAGTAACATTTAAGTCATTCGCAATTGACTGGGCTTCTTCGAGCGTCAACTTTTTCGATGATTTTTTCAGGCTACGCAGATTAAAAAACAGTTTGCGCTGTGCTTTAGTAGTGGCGATTTTTACAATACGCCAGTTACGGATCACGTATTCATGAATTTCTGCCTTGATCCAGTGCACGGCAAATGATACTAGACGTACGCCCATATTCGGGTCAAAACGTTTCACAGCTTTCATTAGACCCAGGTTACCTTCCTGGATCAGGTCGCCTTGTGGCAAACCGTAACCTGCGTAACTACGTGCGATATGCACCACAAAACGCAAGTGCGACATGACCAGCATTTTCGCTGCGTCTAAATCTTGGTCATAGTAATAGCGTTCAGCCAACTCTTTTTCTTGTTCGGCTGTTAAAATCGGAATCTGATTGACAGTGCTGATATAAGCACCGAGGTTGACACCTGGCGCCGATAATGACAGGGGCATCAACTGATTGCGGCTGTCACTCATGTGTTCTCCTTGAAGTGCGGGGATAACCCTAAACTAGGTTTTATCTTAATCCAATCTCTCCTCAAATAATGGATATTTGGGTAGAGAAATGTAAATAAGTATACGGAAGCAGAGACCAACAGTTTAATTGAAAATTTTTAAGATTCAATCAAGTAGTGAAACTCTGTATCGGAAATTTTTTTAAATTCAAGCTTGAGCTGATGCAACTGGCAATAACGGCTGATATCAATCAGACTATGCGGATCAGATGATTTGAGCAGGAATATTGTATGCTTTCCAGCCTTTAATGCCCGCTTTAACATTAATAATGGCATCGGGCACGGTTTTCCCATGGCATCTATAAGGTTGAAATGCGCTGAATCTTCAAACATTAGGGTTTTATTTCGTCAACAGAAAAGGCTATAAATAGTAGCAAATTTGATGCCAGAACCAAACTAATTAAAATACAATGAATAGGTAAATGAATTTATAAAGTCTTTTGACAATTTTTATTAAAAAAATAACTAAATCAAACAGAACATGCTAAAAAAAATCTATTAATTGTGATAAACCCATGTTAAGCTCGTTGCGTATTTGGGACTTTGAATAAACAAAGTGATTGTTTTTCACCCTATTACATAAATGGATGTAACCGGGATTTTGTTGATAGTTTTACAGAATGATTACAAGCTTAAAAATAATATTTTCAAACTTGTTTGCTCTGCTGTTTGCAACACCGGGTGGTCCTTTTTTTAGTTTCAATGAGGATTAACTTATGACAGCTGCTCGCGAACAAGGTGTAGTTAAGTGGTTTAACGATACTAAAGGCTTCGGCTTTATTCAACGTAACGGCGGTGATGACGTATTTGTTCATTTCCGTGCTATCCAAGGTGACGGCCACCGTTCACTTCGTGACGGCCAACGTGTTGAATTCAGTGTTGTTAAAGGTCAAAAAGGCTTTCAAGCTGAAGAAGTTCAACCATTAGACTAATCTTCGGATTAAGCTAAAAAGAAAACGCTCCAATATAATTTGGGGCGTTTTTTGTTTATACTACTTCTATCTTAGTGATTACCCAATTAGAGCACCGCTTTATGTCATCTGGTTTTGAAACCTTAAATTTACATCCCGATTTAAAAAAAGCGATTGATGCTTTAGGCTTTACCCACATGACGCCTATCCAGCAGAAGGTTTTAAAATTCACGCTGGCAGGACATGATGCAATTGGCCGTGCACAGACAGGTACAGGTAAAACTGCGGCCTTTTTAATTAGTATCATGAACGATCTGTTAAATAATCCGATTCAGGAACAACGTTATCGTGGTGAGCCGCGTGCCCTGATTCTGGCACCGACCCGTGAACTGGCATTGCAGATCGAAAGCGATGCACAGCACCTGGCGAAATATGCGGGTTTACATGTAGTGACCTTGCTGGGTGGTGTGGATTTTGACAAGCAAAAAAATCAACTGAATAAAGCGCCTGTTGATATCTTGGTCGCAACTCCAGGTCGTTTGATCGACTTTATTGAGCAAAAAGAAGTCTGGCTTGATCAAATTGAATTTTTAGTCATTGATGAAGCAGACCGTCTACTGGATATGGGTTTCATTCCATCGGTTAAACGGATTGTACGTTTCTCGCCACGTAAAGAGCAGCGTCAGACTTTAATGTTCTCTGCAACATTTAGCTATGATGTGTTAAATCTTGCGCAGCAATGGCTGTTTGAGCCGGTCACGGTTGAAATTGAGCCAGAAAAGAAAACCAATGCTGATGTCGAGCAACGGGTTTATATGGTGGCAAAATCAGATAAATATAAACTATTGCAAGAAATTCTGCGTGATGAACCGATTGAGAAAGTCATGATTTTCGCCAACCGTCGGGATCAGGTACGTAAACTTTATGATCATTTAAAACGGGATGGTTATAAGGTGGTGATGTTGTCTGGTGAAATCGCGCAAGATAAACGCACGAAAATGTTAGATCAATTTAAAAATGGTCAGCATAATATTATGATTGCGACGGATGTGGCAGGACGTGGTATTCATGTAGATAATGTATCTCATGTGGTGAACTTTACCTTGCCAGAACAGTCAGATGATTATGTACATCGTATTGGTCGTACAGGCCGTGCCGGTGCGCAAGGTGTAAGTATCAGTTTCTTGTCTGAAGATGATGCGTTCTATCTTCCGGAAATTGAAAAAGCCATTGGGCAAAAATTGCCTTTGACCCGTCTGGAAGGTTACTGTTAATCCAAGCCATAAAAAAACCGCTCTCAGAGCGGTTTTTTATTACATGCTTCACAGGAAAGTCTATTTGGCCTGACAGCGGAATGTGAGAACGGTTTGATAGTCATCATTCTGGTTTAAACCGGTGTTGGTGCCTGCGATATTCCCGAGTACGGTGGCTGCTGCCTGAATCATTTGTCCTGTTTGCTCATCGACCACACCTTTTAAGGCGCCATTATAAGCTGTCTGTTCATCTATAATAATTGGAGTTGATCTGGAGCCACAGGCTTTATTGGCCGCAGTAATCGCATTGTTTTTTGAGGTCAGTTGATTTTTACCTAATCCAGTCACCTCATACTGGTTATTTTCCTTTTGAACGGCCAAGGCAGTCGGATTTGATGCACAGGCAGTAAGCAGTAATGCGGAAATAGCCAATCCGCTGAAAGTGATTGTTTTTTTCATCATGAGATCTCGAGTAAATAGGATGCTAATCATTTCAACATAGCAACCAGCTCAGATTTTGTAGCTGTTGTATAGGTTTGGCAATTTTTAGTATATATCTATGTGGTTTAGGTGAAATATTGAGCAGTAAACGATTGAGAAATAATGTGGCTGCATTTTTGAAGACGTTTCAAGCTTGTGTAATTGCTTTGAAGTTTCTAGCGTATTTTTCTTTGAATATGCTAATCTTGAGTATGGTTTTTTAAGTATAGATCTACAGGGTAATGACAGAATCTGCGATTGATATCGTTCATCAAAATATTCACCAACGGCAATCGATTGGTCATCTGCTGGCACCGGCACCCAATGCAGAACAGCTGGAAAAAGCCTTTCAGGCAGCATTAACTGCACCCGATCATCATCGACTCAAGCCTACCACATTTGTCGTGATTCCTGATGATCAACGTGAAGCCTTTGGAGAATTGCTGTCGCAGGCGCTCATCGATTTGGGTGAAACTGAAACAGCGCAGATTGAGCGGGTCAAGAATCACCCGTTTCGCGCTCCTTTGTTAGTACTTGCTTTAACCCGATTGCAGGATCATCCTAAAGTTCCCTATTTTGAACAAATTCTCAGTTCGGGCGCAGCCATTCAGAATTTTCTGCTATCACTTCAGGTTCAGGGTTTCTCAACCATGTGGCGTAGCGGCGCTGTAGTCGAGTCTGGTCTGTTTAAGCAGGCATTGGGAATTTCAAAAGATGATCTGGTATCGGGTATTATTTATATTGGTACTGCAGCAAAAGCCATTCCCCCGCGTGCAGAGATTCAAACCGGTGATTTTGTAAGTTACTGGAATCAGAACAACTAGTTTGTACGGCATAACAGGATATTAAAACATAAGATGTCAGAATTAAATTTTTCAGAACTGGTAGAACCGGTTGCAGTTGATCATAAGACAGCTTTAAGAGTAACGGTATTGGGCGGGGGGAGTTTTGGTACGGCAATGGCCAATACTGCAGTGCGTAACGGCTGTAATACCATGATCTGGATTCGTGATGAAGCAGCCGCGGCGGATATTAATGCGACCCATATCAATAAACGCTATTTGCCAGATTTTCAGTTGGAAAAAGATCTGCTGGCGGTTTCAGATCTGGAACAGGCAGTACGCAATCGCGATATTATTTTAGTGGCGATTCCAAGTCATTCTTTCCGGGAAGTCCTGCAGCAAATTAAACCTTTTATTACCTCGCAGGCAGTAATCTCCCTGACCAAAGGGATTGAAGCACTGACCTTCAGCTTTATGAGTGATATTATTCGTGAGGAATTGCCGGAGGTGCCTTATGGGGTGTTATCGGGACCTAATCTGGCAAAAGAAATCGTAGCAGGTCAGCCGGCAGGAACCGTGATTGCCAGTCATTCTGAACTGGTACGTTATGCAGTACAGCAAGCCCTGCATAGTGCATTGTTCCGTGTGTTTGCCAGTGATGATGTGCATGGGGTGGAACTTGGCGGCGCATTAAAAAATATCTATGCAGTAGCGATGGGTATGGCAGCAGCGTACAACGTGGGTGAAAATACTAAGAGTATGATCCTGACCCGTGCTTTGGCTGAAATGAGCCGTTTTGCGGTAAGGCTCGGTGCCAATCCGCTGACATTCCTTGGACTTTCCGGTGTGGGTGATTTATTTGCAACGTGTAACAGCCCGCTTAGCCGTAATTATCAGGTGGGTTATGCACTTGGCAAAGGCAAGACTCTGGAGCAGGCAACAACTGAATTAGGCCAAACTGCCGAAGGAATCAATACCATTGTACAAGTCAAGGCGCGTTCTGAAGATCTGGGTGTGTACATGCCTATTACTTCTGCCTTGTATGATGTGATTTTCGAAGGTGCACCGCCGCTCAATATTGCCTTGTCTCTGATGAAAAACGGTCATCGCAGTGATGTCGAATTTGTCTTGCCACACCATCAAGTCTGATCTATAACACAAGGACTGTCTGCGAAATGTCATATCCGCTGTATATCATGCAGGCATACGAATATAAGGAAATGAAATGCAACTGACTTTAGTTAGACATGGCGAGGCAGCCCCACCAGTAAATGGTAATGACACTAAACGTCCGCTGACGGAGCGTGGTCATCAGCAGGCTGAGCAAACTGCACAATTCTTAAAAGAGCAGATTAGGCCCGATGTATTTGTGGTCAGTCCTTTATTGCGTGCCCAGGAAACTCTGGCACATTTGCAGCAGTATTTTAAAGATGTGCCGGTAGTGATCTGCAATACAATTAAACCCGATGATGATGCCAAAGTTGCAGTAGAATGGCTGTCGCAACTTCCGTATGAGTCGATTGTAGTGGTATGCCATATGAACGTTGTGGCCCATATGTCGTCCATCCTGCTGGCTGAATCTTTTCATCCCTATGCCTTGGCAGAGGCGCGTATGTATGATCAGGCAGTGATTGCACCTGGTTTATCCACACAGATAAAAAGCTTTATTCCTACCCTATAAAAATTAATTAGAACGGCAGAACAAAATCAATGTTGTATTTATGGATGCCAGAAGCCAATGGAGTTTGGCAATGGTCAACTGGGGAATTCTGGAATGCTGCTGCCACACTTGAGCAGCTGATTCAGGATATACAGGCTCATCATGGTGAGGACGCGGTGGTGTTTTTTCCGAGCCGTCATGTACAAATTTTGCAGCAGACCTTGCCCAAGAGCCAATATAAGAAAATGGGCAATGATGGCATTAAATATTTGCTTGAAGAATATGTGGTGCTGCCGGTAGATGCCATGAAAGTGCTGCATCATTTTCAGCAGCCGGATCAAATTACTATTATGGGCATTGCAAATTCTACTCTGGAGACTCTGCAGCACTCTCTCAGCCTGATTCCAGTCAAGCTGGCAGCGCTATTGCCGGATTTTTTAGTGCTGCCGGCTCCTGAAACCAATCAGCGTGTAATTGCGCAAATCGGTGGGCGTCTGCTGGTGCGCGAATCAGAATATATGGGTCAGTCGCTGGATGATCTGAGCCTTTATCTGGATTATCAGCCTAAGGATATCCGCTATAAGGTCAGCAACCTGAATCAGGAGCAGTTGCGCAGTCTTGAAGCCCTGGTTACGCAGGAGCAACTGGAGTCTTTTCAATATAGCATTCCAGTGTTGAAGAAACCGAAACAGCATCCTTTTAATGTGTTACCTAAAGCAAAATCCGATGGCACTATTTCTGGTTACTGGAAAGCCTGCGCTGCGGTTTTTCTGGGTATTTTGGTATTGCAGTTTAGTTATGATGCGGTACGCTGGTATCAATATAAAAAAGTGGCAAATCAGACGGCTGCACAGGCTATTGATCAGTTTAAATACTGGTTTGGGCAAAATTATCCGGTTACTGAGCAGAATATCAAAAGTCAGTTTGAAGCGCAGTTGCGTCAAAGTCAGATTGCAGACACGCATGCATTGCAGCTTATTAGTCGGGTAGGGCCGGTCTTGATGCAAAATCAGATTGTGGCACAACGGGTAAATTATGATACTTCTGTGCTGAGTATGGAGCTTAAGGCCAGTTCATCAGAAAGGTTGAATGCATTGACCGAGCAATTGGGCCAGCAAGGCTTAAAGGTGGAGCTGGGGAATATTCAGGCCGGTGGAGCTGACGCGATCGGAGTGGTGAGGATCCAATAATGAAAGCGATTGAAACACTACAACATCGTATGGATCAGTCTTTTGAAAGACTGAGTGATTATCTGGACAGCCTGTCGGCACGTGAACGGATCTTGGTGATATTTACCACTATTTTCGTAATAGTAGCTGCGGTCAGTTCTGCACTCTGGTACATGCATCAGGCGGCTAACAACCAGCAGAAGCGTTTGAATCAGCTGAAGGATACTATTGTCTGGATGCAAAGTAATGCAGTGACCATGAAACCGGCTGGAGACATTCAACTGGAGGCTGCGGAGAAAGTGCAACGGGTCGCACAGCAACAAGGGCTGTCTGTGGCTTCCCAGCAAATAGAAGAAAAAATTCAATTGGCGGTCATGCATGAAAATTATGCAGTACTGGCAAACTTCCTGACCCAACTGGCACAAATGGGGCTAAGTATCGAGAAAATGGAACTAAATAATGAAGCAGGACAGATTAAATTAACAGCGACCATACAGTAAACGGTAAAAATAAAGATTTGCAAAGCATGGTTTTTTTGTCTGCCTATGCCTATAATATGCCGACTTAAAAAGCAGTAGACTTTTCTGGATATGTTGTATTCTCTAGCCCGCCCTTTGTTGTTTTCTTTAGCACCAGAGCGTGCACATGAGCTGACATTATCACTATTGAAATCATCCCATAAGATGGGCTTGATGCGTCAAAATGTTGCTGCGAAACCTGTGACCTGTATGGGAATCGAATTTCCCAATCCGGTGGGTCTTGCAGCAGGTTTAGACAAAAATGGTGCCTATATTGATGCCCTTGCCAGCCAAGGTTTTGGTTTTATTGAAATTGGTACCATTACCCCGCGACCGCAAGCCGGTAATCCTCATCCACGTCTGTTTCGTTTACCACAGGCCAAAGCCATTATTAACCGTATGGGCTTTAACAATGATGGTGTAGATCAGCTGGTCGAAAATGTCAAAGTGGCCAAATTTAAAGGCATTCTCGGTATTAATATCGGTAAAAATGCTGACACTCCGGTAGAAAAAGCAGTAGATGATTACCTTATCTGTTTAGAAAAAGTCTATAATTATGCTTCTTATATTACCGTCAACATTTCTTCTCCCAATACCAAAAATCTGCGCAGCCTGCAAAGCGGTGACGCACTCACCGAACTGCTGGAAACATTGAAGAACCGTCAGCTTGAATTGGCTCAGGAATACCAGCATTATGTACCTTTGGTACTCAAAGTGGCGCCTGATCTGGATAACAGCGATATTGCCTTTATTGCCAAGCAGTTATTGCGGTTCAAGATTGATGGCCTGATCGTGACCAATACCACGCTGTCACGTGAAGGCGTAGAGGGTTTGGAGCATGCAGAGGAAGCGGGCGGTTTGTCTGGCGCGCCAGTATTTGAGAAAAGTACCGCATGTCTGGCTGCATTTGCTGCGGTATTAAAAGGACAAATCCCATTGATTGGTGTGGGTGGTATTCTTTCGGGTGCAGATGCTGCTGCCAAGAAACACGCAGGTGCCAGCCTTGTACAAATTTATAGTGGCCTCATCTATACTGGCCCTAAACTTGTAAAAGATTGTGTAGACGCACTTTAAATCCTATGAATGCCATTGATATCTTTCTACTGATTATCTTGCTCATTGGAGGGCTCAACGGTTTGCGTCAAGGATTTATTAAAGCCTTTGCGAACTTAGTGGGATGGATCTTTGCCCTGATTATTGCGGCAAAATATTCAACACTACTTGCGCCGTCTATGGTTGCTCTGAGTACAGATCCAGTCGTACAAAAGATTGCGGCCTTTGCTTTTATCGTCCTGCTGATTGTAGTTCTGACCTGGATCGTTACTGCACTGTTGAACCGTATTTTAAAGAGTCTCAAGCTGGGTCCCCTCAACCGTCTTGCAGGTGGTGTCTTTGGTAGCCTGAAAGGTCTGCTGATTGTCCTGATTACCATGCAGGGTATCGGCCCTTGGGTAGAAAGCTCACCGCACTGGAAACAGTCCAAGTTTATTCAAGCCTTATTGCCTTATGCGCCTTGGGCGACTCAAATGTCGAAAGAAGCCGCGAATGGCGCACTACAACATATCAAGTCTGAAGGGGCATCGAAACCTTCAGCTTCATCATCTGAAACATCGTCCAAGTCTGGAGCTGCAGATGAGTCTACAAATAATCCTTTTTATTAATCCTAGCTTGTCTGCGAGGTTGCTATGTGTGGAGTAGTTGGTATAGCTGGTAAATCACCCGTTAACCAAATGTTGTTTGATGCATTAACGATGTTACAACATCGTGGACAAGATGCAGCTGGGATCGTGACATGTGATGAAGGACGTTTATTCCTGCGCAAGGACAATGGCATGGTGCGTGATGTATTCCATACCCGTCATATGCGTGCCTTGAAAGGAAATTACGGTATTGGTCATGTGCGTTATCCAACAGCCGGTTCATCGAGCAGTGCTGAAGCACAGCCGTTTTATGTGAACTCGCCGTACGGGATTACCTTGGCACATAACGGTAACCTGACCAATGCCGAAGAAATTCATGATGACCTGTTCAAAACAGACCTGCGTCATATGAATACGGATTCTGATTCAGAAGTGCTGTTAAACGTGTTTGCGCATGAATTGCAGAAACACGGCAAACTGGTACCGACGTCGGAAGATATTTTCCATGCGGTGACACGTGTGCATGAGCGTTGTAAAGGCGCTTATGGCGTGGTGGCGATGATTACCGGTCAGGGTCTGGTGGGCTTTCGTGATCCAAATGGTATTCGTCCACTGATCTACGGTTCACGTGAAACTGAACAGGGTATGGAATATATCATTGCTTCTGAATCTGTTGCGATTACTGCGCTGGGCTTTAAAGTTGAGCGTGATATTCTGCCGGGTGAGGCGGTATTTATTGATTTAGAAGGTAACTTCTTTACCAAGCAATGTGCCGTAAATGCTGAATATCGTCCTTGTATCTTTGAATATGTTTATTTTGCCCGCCCGGATGCCATTATTGATGGTATCTCGGTGTATAAAGCACGTTTAAAAATGGGCGAAAAACTGGCGCAAAAAATTCTGCGTGAGTGGGGTGACGAGCATGATATCGATGTGGTGATTCCGATTCCGGATACTTCACGTACTTCAGCGCTAGAACTTGCCAATATGCTAGGGGTGAAATTCCGTGAAGGTTTCATGAAAAACCGTTACATCGGTCGTACCTTCATTATGCCTGGGCAGCAGCTGCGTAAAAAATCGGTACGTCAGAAACTAAACCCGGTTGAGCTTGAGTTTAAAGGTAAGAATGTACTGTTGGTAGATGATTCTATTGTACGTGGTACAACCTGTAATGAAATTATCCAGATGGCTCGTGATTCTGGTGCGAAGAAAGTATTCTTTGCTTCTGCAGCCCCAATGGTTAAATATCCGAACGTTTACGGTATTGATATGCCGGCGAAATCAGAATTGATTGCCTCAGAACGTAGCGTGGAAGAAATCCGAGAAATTATTGGTGCTGACCGTCTGATTTTCCAGGATCTGGAAGATTTGAAAGATGCAGTAAGAACCAACAAAGTGCCGGATGTTAAGGATTTTGACTGTTCAGTCTTTGACGGGATCTATGTGTCGGGTGGTATTGATGCGCAATATCTGGATGATCTGCAGCAAAAACGTAGTGACAGTGCCATGAAAGAAAGCAATTATATTGATGTCAATATTGATGCAGCCTCAGTGGATTTGACTGGCGTACGCGAAGTTTAAACATTTAAAATCATCATGAAAAAGCGGGAATTTCCCGCTTTTTTGTTTTATGATGAACCCATTGAAAATCATCATTTTAGGGTTCTGCATTGCGAAACGTAGGATACGATTTTATAAAAAACAAAAATATAGTACTACCTGTAAGTTTTTGCCTGATTGCAATTCTGTTGACTATTTTTATTATTAATACCGTTGTTGGCCTATTTGTTTTTTATGCTGATCCTAACCAGTCGATTTTCTGGCATACGCTGAGTCCTTATCTGATTGCTGTACTGTTATGTGTCATGATGACCTCGGTCATCTATGAATTTTATATTTTTCGCAATGGCGGTTATTCATTGGCGAAGCAGATGGGTGCACGTCGGTTGAGTCCGATGGACAGTATTCCCGAAGAAAGTGCTGCACTACACATTAACCAGCAACTGGCAGAGACTTTTCGGATTGAAATTCCCGCAGTATATGTATTACCTGATGAAGTGGGTGTCAATGCGTTAACAGCAGGTTTTAGTCCACGTGATACGGCTATTATTCTGACCTGGGGGGCAATACAAACACTGGATAAAGTTGAGCTGTATGGGTTGCTTAGTCACGAATTCAATAAAATCCTGTCTGGTGAAACTGCGGAAAATACCCGCCTGAAAATTCTGTATAGCAGTTTAACCACTTTTAGTCAGTGGGGCAGTAAAATTGCTAAATCCGGTTTTAATCGAACCGGTACGCTACGGGAAAGCAAGTTTGAAACCCTGTATGTGGCAGTTGGGGCGGTGATCTGGCTGATTGGTAGTCTGGGTGTGTTGATTTCCCGTTTTATTAAATATATTTCTCTTGGTGGCCGGACTTATAAGAATGACCAGAAGACCCGGCGCTTGCTACAAAATGATGCCAATATCCAGACTTTGCTCAGAATTCATGTGCATCATTCCGGTTCGCAGATTTATAGTGAATATGCCGAATCGATTTCGCATATGTGTTTTGCCAACTCTTTGAGTCCGCAAAACTGGCTCAACATTCATCCCAATATCAATCAGCGCATTTATGAATTAAATCCTGCCCTGATTCAGGATTTACAGCTTGAAAACCTGAAAAAACTGAAGAATCAGCCTTTATTCAGTTTGTTTCGCTCTCTGGAAGAGGTGGTACCTGAAACTACAGTGAGCTGGAGTTCACCCCAACCTTTGCCATTGCTGCGGCTGTCTCCGATCAGTTTTGCGATTAAAGATGCAATCAAGCCATTGAATCCGGAACTTCGGCTCAAGATGCCACGTCCGGAGCTCATTGAACGTGCATTACAAACGGCGACAGGTTCCCGGGAAGTGATGGTCGCAATTTTAATGATTCGTCAATATCGTGAATTTATTCCCACTGAGGCTGAGGTCAGTCGTGCCATTGTAGATTCGTTGCTTAACCTGGATGGGCGGGTACATATTTCGATTTTCCAGCAAGCCTGTAAGAATATTGGTGGCATGCCGACGACTGTTGCACGCCAGTTTCTGATGAAGCTGGCACGGATTATTCAGGAAGATGGTGAAATTGGTCTGCTGGATGCCTTGTTGTTGGAATGTGTGAAATATGAGTTAAATTTGCTCCCTGCACATATTCCTACTGCTCTCGATGAGGTCAAGCCGCAAATCGTTCGTTTGATCGATGCCTTGCTACATGTGCAGCAGATTAATAGCGGTAATCAACTTGAGGTGCGGGAACGGATTCTAAACCGGATCTTGACCACTCGTGAACTGGATTTATACAATGAAATTTCAGATGAGCCGATTGATCTTGCTGAAATCCTGAATGATATTGCGGGGCTTTTATTACGCGATCGTCTCAGTATTTTAGGCATTGCAGAAGCCTGCTTATGGAGCGACCGTATCGTAACTCAGGATGAGCTGGATGTGATGGAACTGTTGTACTGGCGCCTAGGTTTCGAAGGTGGGGAAGTTATTCAGCAAATGTTAAAGAAAAACAGTTTAACCATTATGTAAAAAACAAGATGAGCACACGGTTCGAATCTGAATTTGTTATTACAGTGATGGTTTAATTGTATATTGAAAATTCAATATTGAGTGTACTGATAAACTTTGTACGAGAATTTATCAGGATAAAAAGAAAAACTGAAAAAGTTCGGCAAAGTGGGGACAATACGGCTAAAATGTTCAGCCTGAAATTGGTGATGATGAAAAGATGATTGGGCATCAGCGTGACATACTGGCAACATTAGGAATCGATCTCTGGATTCCTAGGGACAGCGCATGTCAGCCGCATCAGGTCTCGATCTGGCGTGATCAGGCTGAACCTGAATTTCACACCGAGATTGTCTTGTCTCAGCCTCATCCGGTCGAGGCGCTGGTGGAGTTACCGATTCCTGAACCAGAGTCGCTCGACACGTTTAAGATTGATACCTCGCCTACATTACCTGAAGTTTTAACTGTTCAGGAACCTCGTGAAAGTGTACAAATTCCGCCATTCAGTTTACAGGCTTTAAGTTTGGCACATTGCAGTGTTGTGATTGATGCAACTGAAATGACTGAAGCTACCCTAAATTTATGGGCAAATATCCAGCGCGCAGTTTCGGGTGATTTTTATGAGCTGAACTGGCCATTTCCTTGGGCTAATGTCCAGGATGGACGTGGTGTGGAATCCTATATTCAAGGATTTCTGGATGGGATGAGGACAGAGAAACATATTATTTTCCTCGGACCGGTAGCGCATATTTCAAATATCAAAGCAATCCAGTTAGCGTCCCTGCAAGAGATGCTGGATCAGCCGATTTTAAAAAAACGTTTATGGCAGTTTATGCAAAATAGGTCTGCCAGTCTGGAATAATTCTGCTGTGGAATAAAAATAGATGAAACAAAAAGTGGTTGTATTTAGTCAAATTGATGCTGATATTCAAACTAAGCTCGAACAAAATTATCAGGTGAGCTATATACAACCGAAGCTGGGTGATGTGAATCAACAGCTTTTGCAGCAGGTTCGGGATACCGATGGCATGATTGGTGCAGGGCGTTTGCTGAATTGCGATAATCTGGCCAGTGCTACCCGATTGAAAATTATCTCCAGTGTCAGTGTTGGTTATGACAACTATGATCTGGATTATTTAAATGAAAGAAAAATCTATCTGAGTCATACACCGCATGTGCTGACCGAAACTACAGCTGATCTTGCTTTTACTTTACTGATGTCAGCGGCACGCAAAGTGGCTTATCTGGATCAATGGACCAAGCAGGGGCAATGGCAGCGTACTGTGGGTGAAGCACAATTTGGTGTGGATATTTTTGGAAAAACCCTGGGAATTATTGGTCTGGGCCATATTGGGGCTGCGATCGCACGCCGTGGTTTTTACGGTTTTAATATGAATGTGCTCTACTATAATCGCAGGGAAAAACCGGAAATTGCGCAAGGCTTCAATGCACAATATTGCCAGCTCGATGAGCTGTTACAGCGTGCTGACTTTGTGGTCGTTGCAGTAGATTTGAATGCTGATTCCAAGGCGCTGATTGCAGCAGCGGAATTTGCAAAAATGCAACCGCATACAGTATTGGTTAATATTTCACGTGGCCCGGTTGTTGATGAACAGGCATTAATTGAAGCTTTAAAAGCCAAGCAGATTTTTGCTGCAGGTCTGGATGTCTATCAGAAAGAACCGCTAAAAGAATCAGAATTATTCCATTTGGATAATGTCGTTACCTTACCGCATGTGGGTTCGGCTACCGCCGCCACCCGTAAAAAAATGGCAGAACTGGCTTATCAGAACTTGGTTGATGCCTTGGAGGGGCGAGTACCTCGTTATGTAGTCAATCCGGAATTTTAAAATGCCATTAAATGTAGTTTAAACGATATTAAAAAATAACATTTTCTTGCGTCTCTGCGCATAGTTCGATGCTATATTCAAAACAAATTAGGTTGGCAGGATTAGAGATTTTTCATTGAAACGATTGATGCTGGCATGTAGCTTAAGTCTGTGTATGGTGACAGGGCATGGCTCTACCCATGATTTTAATCAAGCAAATGTACAATTTTCTGTACCCGATATTGGCACAGGCGTGGGCTTGCTCGATCAGCAAAAAGAAAAAATGATCGGTGAGAAAGTTTATCGTGAAGTGCATAAGAAAATGCCTGTCTTGCAAAATCCATGGCTGGAAGATCAACTTTTATCAGTATTCTCACATATTCTGAGTCAGACCCAGTTACAACAGCCTATCGGTTTGCTGGTAATCAATGATCCGCAAATTAATGCCTTTGCTGTGCCGGGCGGGCTCTTTGCACTGAATGCAGGTCTGATAAATTCCGCCCGAAATATGGATGAAGTGGCAGGGGTGATGGCGCATGAAATTGCACATGTCACACAACGTCATTACAGTCGCTCCCAAGATGCCTTTAAGGGACAAGGTTTATTGGCGCTAGCGGGAATTTTGGTGGGTGCTTTGGTGGCTTCTCAAGCAGATGGTGATGTGGGGGCGGCGGTTATGATGGGGTCGCAGGCAGCCCTTCTGGATAAACAGCTCACCTATAGTCGTAATCAGGAGCGTGAAGCAGACCGGATCGGGATGCAGTATATGTACCGTTCCGGCTATAACCCACATAGCATGGCAGACTTCTTTGAGGTTATGCATCGCTCTAGCAGTCGGTTAAGCTTTCTGCCAGATTTCTGGTTCACGCATCCACTCACCACTGAACGGATGAGCGAGGCACGTTTACGTGCCAACCAGCTTCCCGCAGTGAAACGCAATCTCAATGATCAAGACTTTGAGGTTGTCAAGTGGTATAGCAGGGTATTGTCCCGTCAGACGAATGCAGAGCAGCTGGTGTTGATGGACCAGCGAAATAATTTTGCGGGTCAGCTTGCCTTGACAGCTTATCAAATACAGCAGGGTGATTTTCAAGCCGCACAGATTTCGCTGGATCGGGCAAAAAAGCATAACCAGATGCATCCTTTGCAGGTTTTGTTGCAGGCTGATATTTATTTAGCCCAGAATCAGCTTGATCAAGCTTTGAGAAGTGTGGCTTCAGCAGCACGAATCATGCCGGAGAATCGCGCACTTAATTATAAATATGCAGAAGTTCTGATTCGTGCCCGGCAACCCGATCAGGCAAAAGCTTTAGTGCAGCGATTTCTAAATGCCAATCCACGCGATGTCAATGGCTGGCGACTGATGCAAGTGGCTGCCAATGCAGAGCCAGATTCAGCGATCAAGGCTGCCAATGTACTCCGCTATCGTGCAGAAGTAGAGTACTGGTCAGGATATGAAGAAACCGCGATCAAATCATTATTGCATGCCCAGCGTAGCGTGAAGAATAATCAGTCCTTGTCCTCAACCATTCGTCAGCGTCTGAAACAGATGCAACAGGAGCATCAATATAAAATTTAACCATGAGCTGGATTTTAAATTTTTGTATCGGAATGATATAGCAAGGGTCTCTTGAATCAAGCTACAATCTTTTTTGAAGATAGTATGTATCAGTTTGAAGCATTATATGAAAAGAATATTATTAGGCGTATGTCTACTGGGCTGGAATTATGGGGTTTTTGCTGCAAGTGCAGTTGAATATGTAGCAGCAGTAGAACAAATTAATGCCGATTATAAAAAAGAATCACGGCAATTTTTAAGCAGTTTGAATCCGCAGCAGCAAGGATTTAGCCCTGAGCAAAATGCAAAATTTTGTGGGATTGTAGGGCGCTATGTTGATCGTTTATATCAGGCCGCTGACCAGAATCGAGCTTATCTGGATCGTCAGTTTCAAAATATGACTAAGCAGGATGTTATTAGAGAAGTGAAGTTATCTAAAGAGATGCAACTACTTAAGCGTTATCATGTAGATTGTGATTTGCAATAAAAAATAAGAACATGCTAAGAACTGTCCAGGAAAAGGGCAGTTCAACGCAAAAATAGATTTAAATTTAAAATGGGAAATTAAGCAAGTTTTGCTTTAATTTTGGCAGAAATTTGTGCAGGATCGGCGCGCCCGGCTATGAGCGGACGCAGAGAATTCATCACCTTACCCATATCTTTCATGCTAGTAGCTTGTTGCGCTTCAATTGTTTGCGCAATCAGGGAATCAAGTTCTTCCTCAGTCATAGCTTCTGGTAGAAATTGAGAGAGAACCTCAACTTCGGCTTGTTCCTTACTAGCTAAATCTTCTCGACCAGCACCTTCAAAGGCTTTGATCGATTCTTTACGTTGTTTAATTTGCTTTTCAATGACCGCAAGAACCTGAGCGTCGTCAAGTTCTTTGCGCTCATCGACTTCGATTTGCTTAATTGCTGCCTGTAGACTACGAATGACCGTCAACTTCGGCATATCCTTGGCACGCATGGTGGCTTTCAATACGTCAGTAATCTGGTTTTTTAAAGTAGTCATTATTTATTCCAAGCAGTCAATCACAAATTAATCTTAGTAAAGGCGAGTAGTACGTACTGATTCACGCGCCAATTTCTTTTGGTAGCGTTTAACAGCAGCAGCTTTTTTGCGCTTACGTTCTTGAGTTGGTTTTTCGTAGAATTCGCGCTTACGTACGTCAGCTAGAACGCCCGCTTTTTCGCATGAACGTTTGAAACGACGGATAGCTACGTCTACTGGTTCGCCTTCTTTCAATTTAACTTGTGGCATGAAGAATCCTCATTAAGTTATGGATAAGATCAGGGCCGAATTGCCCCAGATCACAAGTGAAGGTCAGTATTTTACTCATTTACATCTCATACCACAAGCCTATAATAGTTGCTGCAATAGATTTGATACAGGTTATAGGCAGTTTAATGATCGTTTTAGGCTTGGAAACGTCGTGTGATGAAACAGGGCTTGCACTTTATGACAGCGAGTTGGGGTTACGCGGACAGGTGCTTTATAGTCAAATTAAACTGCATGCAGAATATGGCGGTGTGGTTCCGGAACTGGCATCACGTGATCATGTACGTAAATTAATCCCCCTGATTAATGAGCTGCTCGAACAAAGTGGCGTGAAAAAATCAGAAATTGATGCGGTGGCTTATACGCGTGGTCCAGGTCTGATGGGTGCACTAATGACAGGTGCACTGTTTGGTCGTACTTTGGCCTTTGCACTGAATAAACCGGCGATTGGTGTGCATCATATGGAAGGTCATATGCTGGCACCTTTGTTGTCAGAAACTCCGCCGGAATTTCCATTTGTGGCACTTCTGATTTCTGGCGGTCACTCACAGCTTATGGCAGCGTATGGTATTGGGCAGTATGAATTGCTGGGTGAATCGATTGATGATGCTGCCGGTGAAGCCTTTGATAAAGTTGCGAAGATGATGGGGGTGCCATATCCGGGCGGTCCGAATATTTCCAAACTGGCGGAGCAGGGCGATCCGAATGCATTTGCATTCCCGCGACCAATGCTGCATCAAGGTCTGGAATTTTCATTTAGCGGTTTAAAAACGGCTGTTTCTGTACAAATGAAGAAACTGGGTGATGAAAACCGCGATGCTGACATTGCAGCCAGTTTCCAGGAAGCAATTGTTGATACTTTGGTAAAAAAGTCGTTGAAAGCACTGAAGCAAACGGGGCTTAAACGTCTGGTGATTGCCGGTGGTGTCAGTGCCAATAAGCGTTTACGTGAGCGTTTAGAAGCAGATTTAGCCAAGATCCGTGCATCTGTTTATTATGCTGAACCTGCACTCTGTACAGACAATGGTGCCATGATTGCTTTTGCGGGCTATCAGCGTTTAAAAGCAGGTCAGCAAGATGGTTTGGCCGTGACCACGACACCACGTTGGCCGATGACGGAATTGACTAATCCGACAGAGGCATAGATTTCAGCTAAAAAAAGGAAGAGGTTTGGGCCTCTTTCCTTTTAATGTGACTTTTTAAATGAGAACTTAATAGAAACGAGATGCTTTGAATATCTGTATTTATTTATAGCTTTATTTAAAACTCAAATATTCTATTGAAACTTGAAAATCATTTAATAGCTTCGGTTTAAATCATACAGCTTTTATAAGTTTGCAGCAGAGATTGCTTCGGATGGAAAATATCAATTTTAAAAGTTTTCAGGATGCGGGACAGGCGGTATTGCAGTTTCTGCATAAGCATTTTGGCTTTGATTTATGGATGATCACCCGGGTAGAAGGTCTGGACTGGATCGTCCTGCAAACGGAAGACCATGGCTATGGCGTACAACCTAGGCAAGTTTTTCAGTGGGCAGACTCCTTCTGCTTTCATATGGTGGCAGGTAAAGCGCCTAGAATTGCACCCCGTTCAGAAGAAATTCCTTTATATGCCACAGCGCCGATTAATCAGCAGGTCTGTATAAAATCTTATATTGGCCAGCCACTCGTTAAAGAAGATGGCAGTCTGTTCGGAACACTCTGTGCGATTGATCCTGAAATCAAATCAGAAGCTATTGTTCAAGATATGCAACTGGTCGAGTTGTTAGGGCAATTGCTCAGTTCGATTTTGCAGGCAGAGTTACGCCAGATTGAGCAGGTGCGACAACGTGAATTACTCCAGGAAGAAGCCAGTAAAGATGAATTGACTGGATTGTATAATCGCCGTGCCTGGGACAAATTTCTGCGAGCAGAGGAAGAGCGCTGCAAGCAGTATGGTCATCCCGCCGCTGTATTGTTTATTGACCTGAATGATCTGAAAAAAGTGAATGATAGTTTGGGTCATGAAGAAGGTGACAGGCTGATTCAGAATGCAGCTCAAGTATTACGAGATAATGTTCGCATCAATGACATTGTCGCCCGTTTGGGTGGAGATGAATTTGTGATTCTCAGTGTGGAAAATGATAAAACGGGTGCTGAAACGTTGCTCGACCGTTTAATTGCTGCTTTTGCAGAAGCAAATATTGGCGCAGCAATTGGTCTGGCAATGCGTCATCCAAGTCAGGGTCTATTTGCAGCACTCGCACAGGCGGATCAGAATATGTTTGAATATAAACGCTGGAAAAAAGCCAGTGAAGCTGTGGCCTATCTTAAATAATTGATGCTTTGAATTTTCTGTAAATAAGCAAGAATTTTATAATATCGGAAGGGTCGTTTTCTTTGGTCTAAAATCATCCTATCTTTCAATATTCTTCTTTAGACGCATGTATAAAAAATAAGAAGAAATAAGCCTGATTCAGTGTAAAAAGAAAGATTAATACATCATTAACTTAATGATTACAAAATTAATAAGCTTTGTTGCAAAGTAAATTGATCTGATTGAAAGCACTATAAATTGGCTGTAAAGCAGTTGTAGTGAGGAGTTGTAATTAAAAAAGAGCCTCATTTCTTGTGGTCATTATTGTTTGAAATATACATTAAAATTACAGAACAAAAAAATTCTTTGTTTAAAGATAAAACACTAAGGAAGGATAAAGCTAGCTGTCAAAAATAAATATCACCGGCAGTCATAGTACTCGGCTGCTTATTTTAAGATGGCTCATCTTTAGTGATAACCAGATAAAAATGCAAAGAAATTTCAGGGAATAAATTTTATGAAAAAGCAGATTTCTCTCTTTGGTGTGGCTCTTGTATCGGGTTTACTGAGTGCTTGTGGTGGAAGTGGCTCAGATAATCCCACAGTCTCTACCCCTCCAAATGTTCCGAAGGAAAGTATTTCCCCTGAGCTTTCAGAAGAGTTTGTCCCTTTTGAAGATCAGGATATTGTGGATAAAATTCGCGATAAAATTTCTGGAGATTCCAGTAATGATACAGACTACAACGTTGCTCTAGGTCATATGATTGGTGAAGTATTTGCAGATTATCCTTATGGGCGTACTGCACGTATCATCAAGATTTATAATCTGGGCATCAATAGTATTAAATACCCAAATCTGATCTGCTCAGAAGTAAATACCAATGGTGCAGTCAAGACTCTTAAATTAAAAACGGATAGAGAGAACTGTATTATTCTGGACAAGACTTATCGTAAAGGCTCCACCATTACTCAGACAGTGAATGGTGACACGACGACTTTAAGCTTTAGCAATGTCCGTTATGGTTCAAATGTGGATTTTAATCTCAAGGACGACTACCTGATTTCTGGCACAATTGTACATCGAAAGACCAAAAATAACATGGGGCAATCCGAATCTTATCAAATCGATCAGTTGGAATTTCAGCGTATAGCCGAGACCGGTCAGGCGGGTACTTCTGGAACCGCGTTTGATACAAAGAGCAAAGAATATCTGCAGGTGCGTAATTATAATTACAGCCTGGTCGATGATTATGGCAGTGGCAGTAATGGGAATCGTACCTTAACCAGTCGCGGTACGATTATCGGTCAGCCTGATCTGGCAGATTATCGTTACAGTTTTGATTTTAATACCAGCACACCATTCAAAATGGATGAAACCGTATTAAATAACTATAAGCATTTGCCAAAAGAGGGCGTGCTTAGAATTACCGACAGTTATAATCAGATAATTGAGGTCAAACAAAACCAGCCTGAATCGTTAAAGGCTACTGTTTATTTCAATGGCAGTGAAATTGATGACTTGCTGTGGTCTACCATTATTGGTAATAAACAATAATTCGAGAGGTCAAAAAAGCCCTGTATTGCCGGGGCTTTTTTATTTTTGATGGGATATCTATATTACAAAAAATCTTTAAATAGCCGTGCTAATAAATCAGGTAGCTGTAGCATCCAATAATAATTCAGCGGGATAAACAGCCTGCCATGATGCTTTAAACTGTTTGTGCACTTGGTCAATCGGAAAAGTACTGAATTTCGCAATGTTTTTCGCTTTTTGAAGGTTGTCGGCGCGCATATATGCAATCAAATAGTCCTGACCATGAAGTTGCAGATAAAACCAGGACTCGACATGAACCTGTTCAGCCTTAAGCGTTTCAATTACTTCGTCTTGACGTGCTTTTAAAGTACGCTGCCAGTCAGAACTTGCTGCATGTGTAAGGGCTTAAGTTGAATGAGAACTGCGCCGACATCCATAATTTTAATTTTCTTTTGAGTATCATTATGATATAAATGATTTATATGAAAAAAGCGACCTGAACCGGTCGCTTTTAAGCTTTTAAGAGGCATTGAGTTGGGTTGAACCAATCCAGTGCTTGGAAAACTGATAGGCAGCACGTCCTGAACGTTGACCGCGTGCCTGACACCAGCGTAGGGCTTCAGCACGGGTTTCTGGCGTGAGTTCCATGCCTGCCTTTTTCAGATAATGTTCTACAATTTCTAAATACAGATTCTGATCCATTGGATAAAAAGAGAGCCATAAGCCAAAGCGGTCAGACAGCGAAATTTTTTCTTCAATCGCTTCTTGCGGATGTAATTCGGTATATTGCGGCACATCAACTCGGGTAACGGGCGTATTTTCATGCATGAATTCGGGTAATAAATGACGACGGTTACTGGTCGCATAAATCACAAAATTGCTGGAACCGGATTGTAAAGAACCATCCAGAACACTTTTTAAACTGCGATAATTTTCGTCTTCGGCATTAAAAGCCAGATCGTCACAATAAACAATAAACTTCTCTGGACGTCCGGCAATGAGTTGCTGGATTTGCGGTAAATCAGACAAATCATCCCGTTCAATTTCAATCAGGCGCAAGCCTTGCTCTGCATATTCAGTCAACAGGGCGCGAACAATAGAAGATTTACCCGTACCACGAGAACCCGTCAGCAAGACATCATTAGCAGGTAGGCCTTTTAAGAACTGCAAAGTATTCTGGATAACTTTTTCTTTTTGTCGCTCAATACCTTTTAAATCGGCCAGTTCTATCTGTCTGAGCTGATGAATGGGTTTGAGCTCACCATTTTGCCACTTATAGGCAAGCGCAGAAAAATCAGGATTTTTTTTCAGTTCGGGCAGGCTTTGCTGCAGCTGCTGCAGCACAGTTGAAAGGGTATTTAAAATATGGTCAGGTAACTCAATTTTTGCCATGATCTAAGCATACAGATTTAAAATTATGCCTAAGATAGTATCACTGCAAAATACACAGTCAAAGCCGGAAAAGTATGATAATTTGCTTAAAGTAGAGAATCTTCGTTATTGTAGAGGATAGAAAGTTTGGACAAATTTTCTGGCTCTGAGTACGAGCTGTATCAAGAATAAATATAGGGAAGAAGGCAGATGCTGTTTAAAGATTTTACTCAGGACATTAATCCACATCAGGCCTATCGTATTAAAAAGCTCAAGCAGCAGCTGCAACAGGCTGAGTCCTATGAAGAATGGAAATATATTGCCCTGAAAATAGATGAAGAATCAGGTGCGCAGGAATGGAAATTTGATAACAGCTCCCCGTATTTTGATGCAGAAGTAATTGCACATCGTCTGGGTAAATTAAGACGCTATCGACAACAAAAGCGTACCCGTGACCTGATGTATATTTTGCGTGAAGGCCTAAGTTACGATATTGCCAACATTGCCCATCCTCTGTTATTCACTGAAGCTTACGTCGGTACCAAAAAAATTATTGAAGATTATGTCGAAGAAGTCAGCCAGAGCTTAGCCTATATTGCTTCAATAGACTGTACTTGCCTAAGTATTGAAGAAAAATTAGAGTATTTTCAGCATTGTCAGCGTGCTTATGGACAACCGGCCTTGATGTTTTCTGGTGGTTCAACTTTAGGCCTGTTTCATACGGGTGTATGCAAGGCCTTAATGGAGCAGGATTTATTACCAAAAGTCATGTCGGGTTCTAGTGCGGGCGCAATTATGACAGCCATGTTAGGCGTGTCCAAACCGTCACAATATGTCGATATTCTCAAGGGGCATAATTTCTTTCATGAGGCTTTTCATTTCCGCACAATGAGCGAATTGCTGAAAGGCAATGGTGGTCTGGCCGATGTAAAATATCTGAAAAAATTTCTGATCGAAAATCTGGGTGATCTGACCTTTGAAGAGGCTTTGAAAAACTCAGGCCTGCATATTAATATTGCAGTTGCGCCTTATGATGGGGCACAGGACGCACGTATCATGAATGCCTATACATCTCCGGATGTGCTGGTCTGGAGTGCGGTGCTGGCCTCTTGTGCAGTGCCAATTCTGTTTCCACCTGTGCGTTTGACCAGCAAGCGTTATGACGGTCAATATACCCCTTATATGGGATCAACCCGTTGGGTGGATGGCAGTGTGCGCAGTGATTTTCCGCAGGAGAAAATGGCACGCCTGTATAATATCAATTATACCATTGCCAGCCAGACCAACCCGCATATCGTGCCATTTATGCAGGATGATATTTCACGTTTCCGTAAAGGTACCTTGAGCTGGCCGCAACGGATTGTTCGCCGGCAGGGCGCGGTGATTACCAAAGGTATGATGGATTTCGCCCGGGAACATGCGGGAAGTTTGCCTCCTGTACGCCGTCTTTTGGATCATGGCTATGGTGTGGTGGATCAGCGTTATTATGGTGATGTGAATATTGTCGGTAAATATAGCCTGCGCCACTATAGCTATATGTTGCAGAATCCAAGGCCGTATCTGTTTAAAATTTTACAGCGTGAAGGGGAGCGGGCTACATGGCCGAAAATTTCCCTCATCGAAACTCAGGAACGCGTGGGGAAAACTATTCAGCATTGTCTGGAACTGTTAAATTATCAGCATGCACCTGATCCAAAACCTGAATACATTGCCACGACTTAATTTAGATCATCTTGATACTTCTAATTTTGAACTGCGAACTAAAGCCCGCAGCTTGGGCTTTGGGCGGCGTTTGTATTATGCTGAAAAGCAGGCGCTCTGGCTAAAAACCCAAATACCGAATATCTCTGATAGCTTAAAATTATCAACGCAGGCTGAAATGGGCTGGCAGCGTGAGCTGGATTTTTATCAGGTTTATGCCCGATCAAGTGAGCTAAATTTCTTCCTGCCCCATCAAATTATTCAACAACCTTTCAAGATCGGTCATGACCACTTTGAGCATGCTTTGATTCTGGTGGATGCACGGGCGCATTTTCAAGTCATGCCGCATCAGCAATCCATTACACAAATTCGACAGCATTTGCTGCAAGCTGTAGAGCCTTTAGTCTGCTTGCAGGAGCTGGGCTATATACATGCGGATTTAAAGCAGGAGCACTTTGTAAATGATCAGGGCAGGGTATGCCTACTTGATTTTGAACATGTGCAGTCAATCTATCAGAATGATACCTATGAGCTGAATGCAACACCACGTTATATGGCGCCAGAACTTTTTCAAGGTCAGGCCAAGAGCCTGCAAAGTGAAGTTTATGCTTTAGGCGTGATTTTTTATGAATGGTTAAGCGGGCAGCGTTTACAGGCGACTGATTATCTGGATTGGGCGCTGTTGCATTGTCAGCGTCTAAAGATTGGGTTACCGGAAAGTTTACAGGTCTTTCAAGGCTTATTAGAAGATATGCTATGCAAGCAACAACCGCATCGACTGACAGATTTCAAAGCGGTTAGATCCTACTTAATGACTGAAATTGAATGAGAAAAATACAATAAGACCGGGATTGTTTCTTATTTAATCAAACGGGTGCTTTTTTATGATAAACGGCTTGTCAGCTGGAAATGATCTCTATAATATACACAGCCATCGGGGACGTGGCGAAATTGGTAGACGCACTGGATTTAGGTTCCAGCGCCGCGAGGTGTGAGAGTTCGAGTCTCTCCGTCCCCACCAATCGATATTCGGGTAACTGGATATTGAATTGAAGTAGAGGATTGGTGTAATGGTAGCATGACGGTCTCCAAAACCGTTCGTCAAGGTTCGAATCCTTGATCCTCTGCCAAAGTTTGAAAGAAATCCAACACTAAGTTGGTACCCTGATGGGGACGTGGCGAAATTGGTAGACGCACTGGATTTAGGTTCCAGCGCCGCGAGGTGTGAGAGTTCGAGTCTCTCCGTCCCCACCATCATATTAAAGCAAGGCTAATGCCTTGCTTTTTTATTGCCTGAAATTTAAGTCTAATTTTTAGTGTGATATTTGCTGTGATAAGTAATGAACTTTAATGCATTCCAGGTTTTACTTCTTAAGTGAATGATTATTATCAGGGCATGACTGTAAAAATTCTAATATCAAAAATGATAAGCTGCGCGATCCCACTGCTTTTAAATTTCAATGGAGTGATCTTTCATTCGTTATACCCATCATTTTTATATAGAAGGGGATAAATTTAATAATAGGAATATAAGTAGGATGATATTTGCTCAATTGAAAGTTAACTGCTTAATTTTTGATATAAAAGCATTTAGATTCTTACAGAACTACTTGTGAATCAGGTCTAATCGCTATAATATACACAGCCATGGGGATATGGCGGAATTGGTAGACGCACTGTGTTCAGGTCGCAGCGCCTTCTGGGCGTGAGAGTTCGAGTCTCTCTATCCCCACCAAATATGAAAAACAAGGTATCTACCTTGTTTTTTTTTGCCTGCAATTTGCTAAGCCCAGTTTTATTTATTCTGTTTTCTATTTTTGGTTCCATATACTGCTTCAGATCTAATTTGCAATCAAAGAGGCAGTTTCAGCGTTCTGTTTAATAATGTTAATTAATATTAGAAATTCATTTGAGTTTTTATTTGGGATAGAGGAATTAAATAAAAACTTTTGAAGAAATAACGGACTTGTAGCTTGACCCTAAAAATAGGCAAATTTTCGACATCAGTTTTATAAAAAAATAAAAAATAAGCTTAACTGTTTATTTTATAGCGGAATAGACTGTTATTGCTTGTAAAATCACTTGTCAATGACGGTCTATCTCTATAATATACACAGCCATCGGGGACGTGGCGAAATTGGTAGACGCACTGGATTTAGGTTCCAGCGCCGCGAGGTGTGAGAGTTCGAGTCTCTCCGTCCCCACCAATCGATATTCGGGTATCTGAATATTTGATTGAAGTAGAGGATTGGTGTAATGGTAGCATGACGGTCTCCAAAACCGTTCGTCAAGGTTCGAATCCTTGATCCTCTGCCAAAGTTTGAAAGAAATCCAACACTAAGTTGGTACCCTGATGGGGACGTGGCGAAATTGGTAGACGCACTGGATTTAGGTTCCAGCGCCGCGAGGTGTGAGAGTTCGAGTCTCTCCGTCCCCACCATCATATTAAAGCAAGGCTAATGCCTTGCTTTTTTATTGCTCAAGATTTCTCAAAAAAGAAAAGCCCATCGAAATGGGCTGAATAAATGGAGAATAGTGCTACTGAATCAGTGGAGAAATTAATTTATTTTTCTACTCCTAAATAGAAGCAATCAGGCTTTCAAGTGGTCTTCAAATTCCTCACCTAGTTGTAATGCCAAGGCATTGCCTGCCAGATCACAGGTGACCAAGCCATATTCTTTCTTAAAGCTGAAACTGAAACCACGATCATCTGCCAGCGTACGTACCGAATATCCCAATTTTTCTAACCATAGTCGAAATGCAATCAAATTTTTAGCTTTAACCACTTTTTTCACGAGATCACTCCTTCATCATTGTTAAATGTTAAATAAGGGTGAAAAATAATGTTTTAAAGGGCATTTAACCTTATTTAAATTAATTTAAATGAATTTGTATATATAGTGAACATTGTGTGAGTAAGAAAAAATCAATTTAAGCTTTAAGTAAATGATTTTTATAATATTGAAGATGTTGTAACTAAATATTAAGTTTTTAAATAAGATAGAAATATATAATTAATTTTATAATTCAATGGTTTATATCTTAGATGATCTGTTTTTTAAATTTTTCCTATAAGGTCAAAATAAAAAATTAGCCATAAAATGAAAATATTTCTTCTCATTAATTCAATCCATTCAAAAATACTGGTTGATGATTTTCTGCCCTTTAGTCCGGTTTTACATGTTTTATACTGGCATAAATATAATTCTTAGGCTGAGTTCCCGCACCATGACTGAAGTAACCATTGAACAGTATGTAAAACAGCAAATTGAATTGATGCAGCAGCAAGGAATTGATCCGGTTGCTGTAATGTTGGGACATGAAGACTGGTTGAATTTTAGTGTTCAGTCGAAAGTGGCCTATACGCCTTTTGGGAGTGCCCGTCGTTATCAACCTGCTTTAGGTGGTTTGCTGCTGGTACGTATTGATGAAATGCAGGCGGTGCGTGTGGTTAATCAAGAGGAACTGGATACCTATGCACAAAGCAACCAGATTCTTTAATTTTACTTATTGGTACATAAGCTCTCAGTTCCGGTAAATAGAACTCAAGCACTAAGTTTCTGCTCTCGCATAGCATCATTAGGGGCGACATAACCAATGTTACTCTTAAAATTTGGCGACTTTATTGGTATGTCATTATGTAAAGGGGGATATTTTTATTTTGGAGCAACCATATATTTCTACTAGTGGCTTATAAATTTAATTTAAGAGAATCACCAGTACATTGAATGAAATAATTTATTTTCATTTTTAACAAGTCGCCAACAGCATAGAGGATTTTAATAACTTAAATTTAGTAAACGATGTAATTAACTACATCCTTTGCAAGATTGTGAGAACTCATATGGAAATTTCACATTTAGATCATTTGGTTTTGACTGTTGCCGATATAGGTAAAGCGTGTAATTTTTATAGTCAGGTTCTTAATTTTGAGGTTGTTTCTTTCGGAAATGATCGCAAAGCATTAAAGTTTGGACAGCAAAAAATAAACTTACATCAGGCTGGAAATGAATTTGAGCCTAAAGCGAGGCATCCCACAAAAGGATCTGCTGACTTATGCTTTATCGCGAAAACCCCATTAGCTATGGTTATTGTGCATTTAAATGATCTTAATATTCATATTGAAGAGGGGCCGGTTCAACGTACAGGTGCTATTGGAAATATCATGTCTATATATATTAGAGATCCTGATGATAATTTAATAGAAATAGCTAACTACCTTGACTAGTTTTTATTTAAGAATACTAAAATGAATATAATACACCTGATATAAATCCAAACATTTGAAGCTATGATTTGAATGTTCATTCATTTTTAAATTTTTATCCGCTTATTGATATTACTGCAATATTTTTAAGTGACTTGCTGATATATTTGAGGTTTGTTGATCTCTAAAAAATCTTCGGGTTTACCCAAGTCTTTGAAATCAAATTTACGATACAAGCCATGAGCATCAGCCGTTGCTAAAAGAATGCGTCTTAAATTCTCTGAGCCACTTTTATCTAAAAGAGTCTTTATGATTACTTTAGAGTAGCCTTTACCACGAAATTCAGGTTTAACATAAATATCCGCAAGATAAGCAAATGTTGCATAGTCTGTAATGGAACGACCAAAGCCGATGAGCTGATCTTCCGCTAATAATCCAACCACTAAAGAGTTTTTAATTGCTTTTTGAACGACTTCTTTTGGAATATCTTTAGACCAATAGGTGGTTTTTAAGAAATGATGAACTTTATCTAGATCAATCTCATTTTTATTATCTGTTATTCTAATATTTTCCATAACCGGACATTCCATTTCGCTACCTTCCTTTGATTTTATAAATATAGTTAAACTTATTATTTCTATAGGATTATTTCTAGGACAAGTATTTTATATCCCCGGGGTAATCATAAGAAAGAAAATGGCTCAGTAATCTCTTTTTAGGTAAATGTCCAATAGATTCCACCTTATATAAAAGTGATACGAGCCCTTCAAGCACACATTATGCAGTGCCAATGATTAAATAGTATTGATCTAAAGATTAATTTTTAACTTTGGATTGAATTTAAAATTCATCCTTTAAGGTTCTTAAATGCTGAAATTCCTTCACGCTCTCTGCACGAAGAAAAGGATTGGTTTGCAATTCAATTTCAATACTGCTTGGTAGCGTACACTGGCCTAGCATACGTAAACGCTCGATCTGCTCGAAGCGTTCCAGAATTTCAGGATTATCTGGTTCGACGTGTTTGGCAAACTGTGCATTCGACAAGGTGTATTCATGAGTGCAATACACCTGCGTGCGCGGCGGCAAGGCAGCCAGACGAGACAGTGAATGATACATCTGTTCAAACGTTCCTTCAAAAACCCGGCCACAACCCATAGCAAATAAAGTATCGCCGCAGAACAGTACATCAATTGCATCAATAAAATAGACAATATGGCCGAGTGTATGCCCAGGTACAGCAATCACCTGAATATCTATTCCATGAAAATTAAACTGTTCTTCATGCTCAAGTGGATGGGTGATAAACGGAATTTTGCTTAGTTCTGCCCGTGGGCCATACACAGGCAGATTTTTCCCCTGGATTAACCCCGGCACACCGCCAATATGGTCTTTATGCCAGTGCGTCAGCCAGATTTGACTTATGATCAAATCGTGCTCGGCACAATAGGCGTGTACCAAGTCTGCTTCAGTTGGGTCAATCACGGCCACCTGATGTGACACGGTATGTTCAAGTAACCAGATATAATTTTGCAGTGAATTCTGGACATCAATACAGTGAATTTTAAAAGGCATCATAGCGCATCACATCAAATCAAAATTAGGAATAAAGTAGCATAATTTCAGGTATTCTGGAGTTGCTAGATAGTATCTGTTAAACCAGAATGACTTCCATGTATGCTGAATAGAAAGATATAGAAAAATCAAGATTCAGGAGCATCAATGCTCACCGCATTACCAATAGTATAAAAATGCCCACCGGCTACATGATGAATACTTTTCCATTCTTCATCCACTTCATGATAATGCCAGTGGCCGTCGCGGAAGACCCGATCATCGGCATAGGCTGCAATCACCTTGCCAATAAACAGGTCATGCATTTGCTGGTTATGCGGCTCGGGAATCAGTTCGCAAAGTATCCAGGCCGCACAGCCTTGTACTACAGGAATATCTGCATCAGGAAAATGAAATAGTTCTACTCCGGATTGTGCCAGTTTGTCCGGCACATCATACAGGCTCTGTGTGCCCAGATAATAGACCATATTCAGCTGTTTCAGTGTCGGAATTTGCAGAGCAAAATAACCTGAATTTTCAATAATATTTCGGGTTTTGGTGCTTTTGTCCAGCACCACGGTCACTTTGGCAGGACTGAATTCCAGTGCACATGCCCAGGCCGCTGCCATGACATCTGTATCCTGCTGGTCTTGAGCAGATACCAGTACAGTAGGGCCATGGGTAATCAGACGATAAGCTTTTTCTAAGGGAACACTTTGAAGATGGGAGTTTGTCATGCAGCACCATTTGCTCTATTTATTTAATAGGCTAGATTAATGAGATCATTAACATATTCAAGTTTATTCTTGCAAAAAAGCTTTTAAACTAGAGATCGTGAATTCAGGAATTCAAAAAATGAAAATGTACCAAGTCGATGCGTTTACTACAGAATTGTTTAAAGGCAATCCAGCCGCCGTGATTGTACTGGAGGATTGGCTCGAAGATGAGCTGATGCAAAATATCGCACTGGAAAATAATCTGTCTGAAACAGCTTTTGTTAAAGTGATGGATAACGAGAATTATGCCATTCGCTGGTTTACCCCAACCAGGGAAGTGGATTTTTGTGGTCATGCGACATTGGCCAGCAGTTTTGTATTATTCAATCAGTTTGGTACAGGGAAAAAGATTTATTTTCATGTGAAAGATTTAGGCATTTTTGTGGTCAGTCAGGATGCAGATGGCAAGATCAGAATGAATTTTCCAATCCGTCGTGCAGAGCCAGTTGCTGAATATCCTGAAGCTTTAAGACATGCTTTGAGCAAACCGTTTAAACAGGTTTATCTGAATGCACAGGGCTATATTGTTGAATATGGATCGGTACAGGATGTGCTGGAGGAAACGCCTGATTTTGAACTGCTTAAACAGTTGAATGGTAAGCGTACAGCCATTACTGCTCAAAATACCTGTTTAGATGTCGCAATTACTTCACAAGATACGCAATACGACTGTATTTCACGTTATTTTGCACCGAGTAATGGCATCAATGAAGATCCGGTAACCGGTTCGATTCACACCGGAATTGCCCCGCTGTGGGCCGAAAAACTGGGTAAAAATGAACTGGTCGCCTATCAGGCATCAGCACGTGGTGGCGTACTGTATTGTGCCTTGCAAGATCAGGAGCGTATTGAAATTTCAGGTTATGGAAAATTATATATGCAGGCAGAAATTTATATTTAATGACATAGATATACATGTCGTCAGGTGAGGCGGCATGTTATTTTGATGGTTCGGCTTGGAATAGGCTATTTGGTAAAAGAATCATTTCCCAAGATGAGCATGAATAAAAATTTACCTTTATAATTTGGATGAATAATGTTGCTACGTTATAAAAATTTAAGTCTGGCTATCATATTGTCTGGCTGTAGTGTGCTGAGTTTTGCACAACCTGTGTTAGTGAAAAGTGAACAAAATGTTGAAGAATATCGACTAGATAACGGACTACGTATTATTCTGGCTCCGAATGATAAAGAAAATAAGATTTTTATGAATACGGTCTATCTGACCGGTTCCCTGAACGATCCTCAAGGTAAGGGCGGACTGGCCCATCTGCTGGAACATTTGGCCTTTAAAGGTACAGAAAATGTCAAAGGGGATGAGTTCCAGCGCCGACTGGATCAATACACCTTGATGACCAATGCCAGTACCGACTATTACTCGACCAAATATACCAATGTGATCCGTCCTGAAAAAACAGCATTAAGTGAAGTCATTTTTCTGGAAGCCGAACGCATGGACAAGCTGGTGCTTCAGGAAAAATATGTACCGACTGAAATTGATATTGTAAAACGTGAGCGTGAAATCCGGCTGGACCAGCCATTTTCGGTATTGATCGATCAGGTATTTAAATCGGCCTATGGTAATCAGTATTTAGGCCGTTTGCCGATTGGTGATCTGAATGAACTGCAATCTATCAATATGCAGGAATTAAACCGTTTTTACCGTCAATGGTATGCACCGAATAATGCCTTTATGGTGATTTCGGGCAAGTTTGACAAGGCAGAGGTATTAAAACAGCTGGATACGCATTTCAGTCCGATTCAGTCCCGAAATGTACCGGCGCAAGTGAAAGTGCCGGCGCTTAAACCCGAGCAGATCAAACAGCGTGAATTTACCGTGCGAAAAGGTAGTGATCTGGCAAGGTTTAATATTTATTTAAACCAATCAGAAGAAAACATTAAAACGGCTTTGGCTGTTTCGCCAACGCTCTATACTTTGCAGCCAAGTGGGCATCTCTATCAGAGTATGGTGGAAACTGGGAAGTCAACAGCGGTGCAATCCAGTACCTGGCTTGATAAAGACTTCAATCTGGTGTTTATGGGGGCAATCTATGCCCCGAATCATCAGCCACAGGATATTGAACAGGGGCTGATTCAGGGAGTAGAAAAGAACCAGCCTTTTACTCAGGCAGAACTGGATCGGGCTAAAAATCTGACCCGGAATCAGGCAGATAATATTAAAAGTAGTGCGACTGCTTTGGGTTCACGTTTAAGTGATTATGCTGTGACGTATTCGGGTGACTGGAGCAAGTATTTTAAAGATCTGAATGCAATTCAAAGCCTGAGTGTGAATCAGGTCAATCAGGACTTTAAGAACTTCTTTAAACCTGAATACCGTATTTCTGGCAATATCTTACCTACACCGGAAGATCAGAAGAAAGCACAAGAACTTGCACAAACAGAAGCACCGGCAAAAACCCTGGATCAGCAGGTGCAAGCAGAAGAGCCACTGAAAGATGTCAGTGTCTATCAGGCTGAAGTAAAAAAATATATACAGCAGTCCAAACAGTATTTGCATAGTAAAGACAAACAGATTCAGCGTGGCAAGTTAAAAAATGGCATTAAATATGCGCTGTTTCCGACCACTACACGCGATGATAAAGTCTATGCCACAATTTCTCTAGATTTTGGTACTGCACAAAGCCTGATGAATAAAGGCGAGATTCTGGATCTGACGGCTTACTTATTGTTACGCGCATCAAAAGACCAGAGTCTGCAGCAGATTGCCGATAAAATTATTGAGGTAGGTGGTTCTGCGACTGCCAGTGCATCCAGTAATGGCCTGACCTTGCAAATCAGCGCTAAAAAAGAAAAGTTTGAAGAGTTTTTCCAGTATGTCGTTGATGTGCTGAAAACCCCTACATTTGAGCAAAGCCAGTTTGACTTGATCAAGGGGCAAATTTTATCCAGCCTAGATCGTCCTTATACCGAACCAGATACGGTGTCGAGCTTGACGATGGCCCGAACGATCGAGATCTATCAGCCTGGCGATCTGCGTTTCCATTTCGAGCCGGAACTGGCCAAAAAACAGTATCAGAAAGCGACTCGCGAACAGGTTGTGGCACTGTATCAGCAGTTTTTAAAAACCCAGCATGCGCAAATTGCGGTTACAGGCGAATTTAATCCGAAATCGATGCAAAATGTACTGAAAAACAGTTTTTCAGACTGGAAAGCTACACAGCCTTATGAGCGTCTGAAATCGGAATATCGAAGCTATCCAGCCCAGAAAATTCATGCTTTGTCCGAGCAGCGTGAATTCGGGAGTTATGAGGCATTCATGAGCATGCCGGTCGGCGCAGATCATGCCGATGCACCTGCATTACAGGTACTTCGTTATATTCTGGGTGATTCACAGTTATCGTCACGACTGGCACAAGAGCTACGTGAGAAAAATGCACTAGTCTATGGTTTTAGTGCGGATGTGCAACTCGATGAATGGGCAGATGTGGGCGCCATGATGATTAGTGCCAATTATACGGCTGGAAAATCCGCACAGGTTTCCCAAGCAGTGCATAAGGTACTCAATGAACTGCTGACACGTGGCGTGACTGAACAGGAAGTCGAAGCGGCAAAAGCCAGTATCTTAAAACAGCGTTTAACTGCACTTGAAGATGATCGTCGTATTCATACTATGCTTATCCCACAGCTGGAAAAAGACCGTAATCTGGTTTACCGGGAAAAACGTGATCAGGCGATTGCTAAACTGAATAAAGCTGATATTGATGCCATGATTAAAAAATACATCAAGCCGGACCAGCTGGTTGAAGTGATGGCCGATCAATATGGGAAGGAAGTTAAAAAATCATAGTGTTAATCAAAAAATCTCCTCAAGTGAGGGGATTTTTTATTTATTTGAGCTTTATGTTCTAGATTGCTCTATGGCTAAAAACAATCCCTTCAGTTATGCTTGCAAGGATAGATAGGGGCAGACTCCAATCAGATGCAATAAGAAGAAAAATCAATATTCCACCACCAATCAAAGCTGAACAGAAAGCAATATCTCGATCAAAAGAATGATGGATCACCATTTGATAATAATAAGACGTTATCCAGCTTGAAATAATATTGAGTAAAATACAAAGTCCTTTGCCTGAAGGCGTATTTAGACTGGGATCTGTTATCCAACTTAACATGTCCTCATTCACTCAAAGTCGATAAAAACGTTTAGCATTTTCATAAAAGATCGGCTTTAACGCGTTTTCATCATAGTCCTGAACAATATCGCTAAAGGCATCAATAATGTTGGTGAGTGAGCTGCTGACACTGTCCATTGGGAAGTTGGATGCAAACATCACGCGCCTAGACCCAAAGCAGTATAAAGCATGCTGGATCAGGGGTGCGGCACATTCGACTAATTCCTGTTTAGTTGCCAGCCGTTTTTGCGTGTGAAAATCATGTCCCAAGACTGGCATAAACAGACCAGACATTTTGGTCGATACATTTTTGCATTCGGCCAGTTCTGCCAACTGATATTTCCAGTCTGCAAATATCTGGGTGTGATCTTGTTTGGTCTTACCTGTAGCTTTGCCCACCTTGCCAAATAAACCTGCGGGCGTACCAAGATGATCTAGCACGATGGGCGTTTCAGGAAAGGCTTTGGCTAGCGCAGTAACATCTGAAATCTGGGTAGAGTACACCCAGGCATCAAAGCTTAAATCTTGCGTGGCCAGTTCTTCAAAGCCCTTCAGGAAATCTGTGTTGCGATATAGATGCGGTTCATCGGTCCAGGCATGAATCCCTTTATCTGGATGTACCGCAGCCATTTTACGGATGCCGCAAAATTTGGGAGAAGCTTCGCGATGCAATTCAATTAACTGTTTGAAATTTTTCTGCCGTGGATCTGCCGTGGCGACGATTCCACCTAACCGGATATTATACTGATCAAAAGGAAGTCCAGCGATGAAACGGGTTTCATCCACCACGCCTGTGCCTTTATGGTCATGCCAGCTGGCTTCAACATGCACAACTTGCTCTACTTCATAATGTCCTGCATCTCTCTTGTAATTTGCAGGCAGGTAGGGTGCAGTCAGGTGCTGGGTCAGGCCAATGGTCTCAATGACATCTTTGGGTTTTAACAGTCGAACCATCTTGTCCAGCAATCTAGGATGTTTGTCAAACAGCTTGACCGCGAGTGCTGCTGCATGTGGGGTGTTGTACGGATCCCATTGGTGAATATGCGGGTCAATGATCGGGAAGGGAAGTTGCTGCATGCTATACCTTGTTTTAGTTTATTTATTATTCAATTTATATGGTGCTTAAATCACTTTAAAGTCAATATGATAAATTACAGCAAATAAAAAAAGCCCCGTAGGGCTTTTCGTATTTTAATCAATGATCATGCTTGTGCTTGTTAGCATGAAACTCTTCATTGTGACGGAAACGTAAATAGTTTTCGAACTGTTCACAGTATTCATCATAGTTATCTTCCAGCATCATTTGAAATTGCTGCAAGATATAAGACATGACCTGATCTTTGGCATCACGCATCTCGTTGCCATCTTTAAAATTATTTGCTGCCACCCAGGTATTGAAACGGGCAGTACCAAATAACATCGCTGCACTGACTTGACCGCGCTTATCGCTTGGTTTTTCCTGTGAGCCTTTTTCTACGCGACAAAACTCGTTGGCTTGTTGAATAAATTCATCAGCACGTTCAAAGAATGCCGCATTTAACGCTTCTTCTTCGGTTACATCGGTTGCTTCAATCTTTTGAACCATGAATTTGTTCCTAACACTAAAATCTCAATCGCTAATTATAGGCAAAGCCTTGCAGAAACTAAACCTTTGCCTTAATCTAAAAAATAGCCTAAGCATATAAAAGTGAATGCCATGCAGGATGCGATTGCGGTACAAAGTTTAAAAAGTGATATTGCCTTATTGCGCCAGAATATCTGGCCACCGGCAAATCTGGCCAATGTTGAAGGCTTGCCGATTTATTATGGCAGCCAGTCACAGGTAGATGAATACTATAGTCAGTGGCTCGGTCTGATTGAAAGGGCACAGGATCTGTTTCAGCCTTTTATGGAAGATGAAATCTTGGATGCGATCCATTTGCCGAGCCATTTAAACCTGCCGCTATTTTACTTTCATGTTGACCGGATCCGGATCAATAAAACCCGTGCCAAAGAATCCAAAACTTTTCGTGGGGTCACCAGCCTGATCGAAAAATGCGGCCAGTTCGAACCCGAGCAGGTTACTGCCATGCGGCAGTGGCTGGATAGTGACGATACCGCAGCATTAGTGGCACACCGTGAATTTGTTGATCTGCGCACTTATGTATTTCAGCATGGTCAAAGTGAATATACGCGCACCCGTTTTTACGTCAATGGGATTGTACTGAGTGTCGAGCCACATTTTGAGCTGATCGATGCACGCGATAAGCCACGCAAGCAGCGTAGTGACAGTTATAACGATCCTCTGGCAGACAACCATATCTGGAAAGTATTCGGCAAATATCGGTAGAGCAGTGACCGAGCCCGTCTTACCAGAAGGGCTTGGTATTTTCGGCAAACTGCTGTAAACGTTCTGCTGCTTCGCTCGACAAACGCTGTTGCTCCGCGCTTATCCAGCCCAGCACAAACCAGGCCTTGCCCTGTTGTTTGACGTAAGGTCTGAATAGCTCTTGGGCTACAAATACGTCATTATAATGCCCCAGACTTTCCTGTAAGGGCTTTAAGGCTTTCAAATAAGCTTTCACCTCTTTTTCGGGAAATAAGCTTTGCAGGAATTCTACATTATAGCGTAAGCGCTTGACCCGTTTGCGTGTCCGATGCCGGGATTCAATATCCAGTTCCTGATAGTTCTTGGCATCCTCACAGATTTGCTGATGCAGCTTGCTCAGACCTTTACGTAATATCTTATGAGAAGACCGGGTCTTGTCCTGCATTTCCTCCAGGCTAAAACAGAGCAGTTGCAGCATTAATGTTACGGTAGCAGGACTTCTGAACAACGCACTAATATCAGGCGGTTTTTGTGAGTGTGGCGGCAATTTCAATAGGGGGGAACCTGCTTTTTCCAGTTGTGGAATCAGACTTTCTGTCAGAGCATCTCGATCTCGGGTAGAACCGAGCTGCTGGAAAATATCCCGCAGCTGTTCCTGCCATTCAGGCTGCACATGCTCGGTCACGGACTGGAAAATTTTAAATGCGCTGCGCAAACGCCGAATCGCGACACGTGCCTGATGCACATGATCACTATTATAAGTCTCGGCTGCAATTGCAGTAGCATTGGGGAAAAGATGAGCCAGGCAATTGGCAACAATCTTTTGCAAAATCGTGCTGATTTGGTCTTTCTGTTCAAGCACTAAGGGAAGTTGATACTGAACCGGAAGATTCTCTTCCTCCTGTAACAAGGTATAGCCGCGTTCCGATTTGCTCCGGGTATCTAGCCATAAAGCATAACGTTGTACCCAAGGCTGAATGAAATCAATTAATTCACTCAATTGACCGGATTTAAGCTCAAATTCAACCTCATAAATATCAATGGTTTGATTATTGTGGCGAATTTCACCGACATCAAAAGCAATTTCAATCTGGCTGTCCAGATGGCTTTCGGTGAGTACATATCGCGCGACATCTGTTTCAAATTGCAGAATGAGGGGCGTCTCCAAATCACCAAGCGCCTGTTTTAGGATTTTTTTGGCCGGTTTATGTTTGCGGTATAACTGAAAGTCACAATGTTCAGGAGGGCTTTTTAACTCATGTTCAAGTTCAAAACGTTCAAAGTGGTGTTCAGTCGCTGCTTTCAGTGTCTGAATCCATTGCTGGTCTTCCAGACGTTGTCGGAGTGCAATCTGATGTTGTTGTAATTGCTGTGTCTCAGTGTCAAAGTATCTGGCACACAAGCGATGCCGAGTCGGCTGAAGTTTCTGAATGTCCTGCTCAAATTGTACCCGGGACTGGGGTGGGATCTGAAATTTGAGCTCTATTTCTGCCATCGGGTTATTCCTCCGCGATGTTGGGTTTACAGATTAATATAGCCCAAAGATTAGCAAGGTTGTGATGTGCTTCTGCAACAAAAAAAGCACACTACAGAAGGTGTGCTTAAGCTATTTCTCGTGAAATTTATTTCAATATAATTATTTTAAAAATTTACGGCTCACCAGGAACTGTTCGGTCGCTTCAAGCAGTTTCTGGGCATAAACCTCCTGTTTGGCAGTCAACCACCCCAGAACAAACCAGTCACTCGCTTCCAGCTCAGTTTGCTGAATATAGACCGCCGAAGATGCCAAGGTTTGATATTCATCGGCTGCCAGTTGTGCATCATTCAGTGCTTTGCTGTATTTTTGCAAATTTTTGACGTCATAGATTGTGGTTAAAATCGGAAAGCTGAATTTAAGCTCCTGAATCCGGCCAGCCAATTGATCCAGACTATCAAAATCCGTGATGTCCGTCTGGTTCATCTGTTCCTGTAAAGCCTTATATTGCTGTTGCAAGGTGGTTTGTGCCGCAGTTTTTAAATCCGGAGAAGCATGCTCATTTTCACTTAAACTGAACATCAGCAATTCCAGATAATGATGCACATTCTGGGTGGACTTGACCAGATTGCCCAGTTTCTCCTGAGCATAAAGAATATCTTTAGTCAGGTTTTCTGTGGTAGTGGGATTTTGCAGGAAGCCCGCCAGGCTATTTTGCATATGCTGTAAATGTTGCAGGTGCTCAAATTGCTGCTTAAAAGCCGCCAGCTGATGTGCCCATTTGTCGGAAAGCTGAGGATGCCAGTCTTTGAACAGCAGCAGGGTCAGATGCAGCTGATCCAGTGCCAGTTGTGCCTGATCAATATGTTCCTGCTCTGCAATCTGATCCGCGATTGCCGCAATATTTGGTAATAAATGCTGCATCTGCTGTGCAATCAGACTGCACATGGTTTTACTGGCACTGTCTTTTTTACTGATCTGGAATTCTTTGCTGAGAGTCGCAGGACTAACCCGCTGTGAAGCAGCCAATAAATTACCTATTTCGGCCTTGCTGCGGACATCGAGCCAGAGCTGGTATTTCTTGACCCATTCAAAACTAAAAGCCAGCAGATGCTGAATGGAACCATTCTTTAGCTCGAACTCGACTTCATGTACCTGTTGCTCGGCATGCTGTGTGCGAATCTGTCCAATATCCAGACTAACTTCAACCTGCGTGTCTTCATATTCAATCACCCTTAAAGTACGGGAAATGTCAGTTTCGAACTGTAGCTGCAGATCATCAAACTGGTCGCCAAGCGCATTGCTGAGAATTGCCCAAGCTTCGGGATATTCATTGTAAATATCTAGATTCAATTCTGGAGGTGTAGCGAGTTCTCCTAAGTTATGATTATGTTCAAAACGCTCGATATGGCTTTTGCCGACCGCTTTCAACGTTTGCACCCAACATGTGCCTTCCAGACGTTGACGCAGTGCTACTCCGTGCCGGGCCAGTTGGCGGTCGGCAGTATCATAATATTTCGCTTGAAGCTGGATCTGTTGAGACTTTTTCGGATCAAGTGCCTTGAGCAGCGCAGTGCGTCGTGCCGCAGGAATCTGGAACTTGAGTTCAACTTCAACCATGAGAATCATCCTATCTGTTCAGTATAAGCATGCACTGAATCTTCACTTGAATAAGGTTATGAAAAGGCGGACAGCAGCCGTACTTATAGTTTTGATGTGCGCGTAGCAGATTGTAACCAAAATCAAAATACATGTAAGACTTGACCTGAACATAAAAATTTTGAACAGAAGTTTTAAGATTCATTTTTATTGGTTCGTATGGGCCTCAAATAATAGTGATCAGGGTGTCCCGAGGACATTCGAAAAGCAGAGAAGTACAGATTTAAAAAACTGTTATTTGGCTAAAATATACGCTAAGGTAAAACAAAAACGTCAGGATGATGAGCAATGAATGTACAAGTACAACCAGAAAGAAATAACGTGGTCGCGGTTCAGCCACAGATGCCAATTACAAATTATCATGAATTTTATCGCTTCTATTTGACCGAGCATCGACATATTGTCAGTCGCCGTCTGCATGTGGCAGGCAGTAGCATTGGACTATACTGTTTTGCCAAAGCCATTCGCCAAGGCAAGCCTAGATATTTTGCCTATGGGCTGCTGTCTGGTTATGCCTGTGCCTGGGTTGGTCATTTTATTTTTGAGCGCAATAAACCGGCCAGTTTTAAACAACCGCTATATAGTTTTATCTCGGACTGGAGGATGTTTGCAGATGTTCTACGTGGCAATATCAGTCTGCTTGACCAAAAACACGATAAGATTTCCAGTTGAGCGAGACATACGTTCATCGGAATGTGTGCGTTTAAAGCATGAAATTTCGATAAAAGACTTGCAAGTCTAGATTTATTATTCTAATAATTGTGTTATTGCTGATACAGCTTTTTGATCAAACGTTATATTTTAATGAATACATCAGTTTTCCAAGCCTGGAGCGACCTTCTCCAGGCTTTTTTTATATTTCTTTAATAATAATTAAATTACAAATACTTAATTAAAATTTTGCCTCAATGGTTGTAGACGAAAACGTGTGGACTTGAACCGAAAGTAAAAGAACCCATCTGGCTTTGAAACATCTCTTTTTTATAAATCAATACTTAAAAATGCAAGGTAGCGAATGTGAGTAACACAGTTAATTATTTTTTGCTTATTTTTATTTCTAAGCTTTTTAAGCTAATTTCTGCCGATCGGGCTATCTCTGAAGATATAGGGACATTTGAAATTTAACGGATCAAGTGTTCTAAATACCTGTAAATTTGTTGCTGTTCAGGCTTGAAAATAGCAGGACTGCGGAAATCAAACCCAGTTATGCCTATAATAGAGCCATCCTAGCAAGTGGCGAGCAAGATGCGCGGTTTATATTTAATTACCAATGATGATCCCTTAGAGCTTTTGTTGGCAAAGTTAGAAGGTGCCATGGCCAATGGTGGTGTTGCGGTCTTGCAATATCGTCGTAAAAAAGTGGCGAAAGAAGATCAAATTTACGAAATCGAGTATATGAAAGCCATGTGTGCTGAATATGGTGTACCTTTCGTGATTAATGATGATCTTGAAATGGCGGTTAAATACGGCGTGGGTGTGCATTTGGGCCAGGATGATGGTTCTATTGTCGATGCTGTAGCACGTTTGCCTAAAGGCGTGTTGATTGGCCGTAGTTGTAATAACTCACTTGAGCTGGCTGAACAGGCCATTGCTGATGGTGCAAATTATGTGGCATTCGGCGCAATCTATGCTACTGACAGTAAGCCAGAAGCCGGTAATATTGGTCTGGAAACCTTAAAACTGGCCAAAGAGAAATTAAATGTACCTTTATGTGCCATCGGCGGTTTAACGGTTGAAAATTCTAAAGAAGTCATTGAGTCAGGTGCGGATTATTGCGCGGTGATTAGTGATATATTGGGACTACCTATGAATGCCATTCCTGAACGTTTAGATGAATGGTCTGCGCTTTTTCAAGCTACAGCATAAAATTTTTTGATTGATTTAATTTTGAGTCGAGTGCCTTCATGAGCTTATCTCCAAAGCAAGAACAACTGTTCAAACAAGCCAATAAACACATCCCGGGTGGTGTCAATTCACCTGTACGTGCATTTAATGGAGTCGGTGGTACACCGGTCTTTATCGAAAAAGCCCAAGGTGCGTATCTCTATGATGTAGATGGCAAGCGTTATGTGGACTATGTAGGTTCATGGGGGCCGATGATTCTCGGCCATGCGCATCCGGCGATTATTAAAGCGGTTCAGGATGCTGCAGTAGACGGTTTGAGTTTTGGTGCGCCCACAGTTCATGAAACCACACTGGCAGACATTATCTGCGAGATCATGCCATCGATTGAGCTGGTTCGCATGACCAACTCAGGTACAGAAGCGACCATGACTGCGATCCGTCTGGCGCGTGGCTATACTGGCCGTGACAAGATTGTAAAATTTGAAGGCTGTTATCACGGTCACTCCGATTCATTATTGGTAAAAGCCGGTTCAGGCTTGTTGACCAGTGGAGAAGGGGAAGCGACGTCTGCAGGTGTTCCGGCGGATTTTGCCAAACACACCTTAACCCTTCCATATAATGACATCGCCACTTTAAAAGAATGCTTTGCCAAATTTGGTTCAGAAATTGCTGGCGTGATTGTTGAGCCAGTCGCAGGCAACATGAACCTGGTGAAACCAATTGATGGTTTCCTGCAAGCGATTCGTGATGTCTGTGATGAACATGGTTCAGTGTTTATTATTGATGAAGTGATGACAGGTTTCCGTGTTGGGCTGGGTGGTGCGCAAGCATATTACGGCGTAACTCCGGATTTAACCACATTGGGTAAAATTATTGGTGCAGGTCTGCCAGTGGGCGCTTTCGGTGGTAAGCGTGAAGTGATGGAATGTATTGCACCACTGGGTAAAGTATACCAAGCAGGTACGTTGTCGGGTAATCCGCTGGCGATGCGTGCCGGGATTGAGATGTTTAAACATCTGCGTGAACCAGGTTTCTACGAGAAACTGTCTGCTCAACTTGAGAAGCTGCTGGTTGGCTTGCAAGCTGCTGCGGATGACGCAGGCATTCCATTCAAGACACAACAGGTTGGTGGAATGTTTGGTCTGTACTTTACCGACCAGGAAGACATCACCAGCTTTGATTCGATGTTGAAATGTGATGTCGATGCTTTCCGTAAATTCTTCCATGGTATGCTCGATCGTGGCGTAAACCTTGCACCTTCAGCATTTGAAGCCGGCTTTATGTCAGCAGCACATTCTGATGAAGATATCGAATTTACCATTCAGGCCGCAAAAGAAACTTTTGCTGAGATGAAAGGATAAATTTTAATTTTTTAAATCCTCCCTAACCCTCCTTTTAAAAAGGAGGGAACCTCAACTGAATAAATAAAGTTCCCCTCTTTACTAAAGAGGGGTTAGGGGAGATTACATTTAAAATTCGAGACTATTTTTCATGAAAACCAAACATTATTTGACTTTAAGTGATGCGGAATTTTTATTAGATGCAGCGCACCAATATGCGATGCAGAATAGCTTTAATGTCAGCATTACTGTAGTGGATGAAACCGGTAATTTGCTGGTAATGAAGCGTATGGATGGCGCAGCACCAATGACTGCAAATCTGGCGATTGAAAAAGCCAAATGCTCTGCCATGAGTCGCCGTCCATCCAAGCTGTTTGAAGATATTATCAAAGGCGGACAGATGGGTTTTCTGACCATGGAGACTTTCTCGGGGATGCTAGAAGGCGGTGAACCAATTCTGTACCAAGGGCAGTTGGTCGGTGCGATGGGCGTGTCAGGTGTAAAGTCATTTCAGGATGCAGAAATTGCGCAGGTAGCGATTGAGAGGTTTTTGGTGAAGTTTTCCTAATTTTTAATAAACCTTTACCAGTTAAATAAAATAAATTAATTTTGATTGGTATATAGATAAGAATGGAACGCAAAAAAAGATATTAAAAAACCTAAGTCAGTAGGCTTGGGTTTTTAATATAAATTAAGGGTTTGACTTACATTGGATGAAAAAATAGAGTTTTGTATTTCTTGTATGATGTTTTTTAGAAAATTTTAAAATAGATTGTTAAATAATCATTTAATTCCAGTCAGGATAAAAGTATTCAAATAAAGAACCTTTTATTATTTTACCAATCTTTAGTCACTTCTTCCGGATAACCTCGTTTAAAATGATGTCTCCATGGATAAGCTGTCGATCCATCTTCTAGTTTTATGCGTGATGTTGAACCCAGATTCTTCGCTGGACTCCCAACATAAATTGAATCTTTTTCAGTGATACCTTTTACACAACTGTGAGCACCTATTAAGCAACCTTCAGATATTATGGCACCTGGTAAAATAACACTCATCGTGCATATAGATACAAAGTCTTCAACAGTTACTCCCATCTGTATCTCACTTGGTGGGTAGGGATCATTTGTTAAAACCACGTAGGGGAAGATCCAGACAAAATTTCCAATTTTACTATGTTGTCCAATATGCACATTGCTATGAAAACGGACATAATCACCAATTTCACAATGTCCCTGTAAATCACACAAAGTTCCTATTTGCAGGTTCTTACCAGCTAAAACTTTTTCTCTGACAGTTACTCTGTGACCTGTTATGAGTCCATCACCAAATACAGACCCTTCATAAAATATACTATGGGATCTAATGTGTGAATTTTTACCTAAGACTAGTTTTTGACCTTCTGATAAGTGATTATCCACTCCTAATTCACAAAAGGCACCGATAAAAGAATCATCACCAATTTCAACATTGTCATAAATTATAGTATTGGCACCTATCGTAATGTTCTTACCCAAAATAGCTTTCTCTGAAATAATGGCTGTTGGATGTATTGAATTATTCATAATTAATAAAATCTCAACTAATAAGCAGCACATATTAAAAAACTAAATTTGCGAATTGAGTAATTAACAAAAATGATCGCTATAATTCTTATATTTCATACTCAATATTTTCTAGTTTTTGACTTCCTTTAAAATAGTAGGTATTTAAGGGTAAATAATCATCTACTTTTATATATCTACAAAACTCTATTTTCATTTAATAGAAAAAAATTTTATGCGAAATTAATTTAAAAAAAAGGAATACTAATAACCATGAGATTATTACCACACAGTCTATGCTTTCTGCCTGTGCGCTTGCCAATAATGCCATCAAAACCAGCCGGTTATTCGAGTAAGAGACTTATCGGCTTAAGCAGTATGCGGGTTAGGGTAGATTGTTTAACTTAAATAACTCACCTGTAATAAAAATCAGGAGAGTGCACTTTAGAATTTCTAGAAACTATTTTGGCTTTAACTTTATTTTTGGTAAATTTAAACCGTAATACAATGAAAATAAACGGATTAAAGTGCAGGTAATTATAGCAATCCAAATACTATAAGTAGATGAAATAACACCACTTGAACCTAAAACTTCAATTGCAGCACCTATCATCGCAGCACTTGCATAGATTTCTTTCGTAAATATAATCGGTGTACGTCTGCATAAAATATCCCGCAGGCATCCTCCACCCACCGCACTTATGCAGCCCATGATAATTGAAAGTTGTACGCTACCGGTATGAGCATAAGTCTTATTTGCCCCAAAGGCTGCAAAAAATCCCAATCCCAAGGCATCAAATAATAAAGACGCTTTATCTAAAGAATAAACTATATTTTGAAATAAAATACTGAGTAGGAATGCCAGAAATATTGCAATGAAATATTCTTCATTAATGAGGCCTGAGGGAGGTGTGGCGGAAAGGCATAAATCTCGAAGAACGCCTCCACCAATTGCAGTAATAGCAGTTAAAGAGAATATCCCAAAAATATCATATTTTTTTTGTATACCTAGCATTGCTCCACTTAAGGCAAAAACAAAAGTTCCAGCTAAATCAATATAGTGAAGTAAAATATCCATAGGCTTTAAGATTTACTATATGTCGGTAATTGACGGTTTTTTTATGTGGCTAGCGTTTTTAGAATATTTTTGATCTTATAGTGTTAATCAAAAATTTATTAATTTATATAATTTAGGCTAGCATACAGCAATGTTGTACGAAGCTAAATAGAAGTTCTCTCATGCTATACCCAATGCCCAAAAAAATCCAACTTGCGCCATCTCAAGCCAAATGGCAGCTATCATCGACACAATCGGTGCTGGTGCTGGTGGGACTACAAAATATAAGGATGATGTCAGGCATAGAGAGCAGCGATCTTATGGCCAACCTGATCCAGACCAGCAATAAAGCCAAAGCACTGGACATTCCTGTTGTCGATCTCTATGGCGATGACCTGATACAGGGCATGCAGCAACTCGGCGAATATGCCTCAACTCATTCGCAGCTGATTTTTGCCGGGCAAGTGACGCCGATGCTGAAACAGATATTACCGCATCTGCAAAGCGTGACTGAGCAAATATGTATTATCGATGATGCCATGTTGATGTCCAGTCAGGAGCAGCATATCCAGTGGATCGAGAATATCTCGGCACAAGGCTTGCATCACATGAACAGCTATAGCCTGACGCGATTATGGAACTTGAGTGCGCCGTCAGAATATATATTGTCCAGCAAAGGCATCATGCTAGCAGTGGCTGAACAGCTAGATATGGATGCACTGGATATTGATCCCCATGTCGACCTCAGACAGTATGGACTGGATTCGGTTGCAGTGGTCAGTCTGGTTGGTATATGGCGTGCCAATGGTGCAAATATCCGTTATGAAGATGTACTACAGTATCCATCTTTGCATGCGTTGGTAGGCTTCATTCTACAATCCTCCGCTTGATGGACTATGATTGAGCATTTTTATGCGCTAAATCGGAAATTTCATCACCATTTACACAAATGCGCATTGTAATTATTGGCTAAGCTTTCTATCATTGCCGCCTTGTTTTTCGCGATCAGCCTGGGATTGAACTTTGAGTAATTTTCTAACCGAACATCTGATACATCGTGATGACGATTTCATGGTCATCCACAAACCTGCAGGTTTACTCACAGTTCCCGGTAAAACAGAAGATTTACAAGATTGCCTGATCAATCGTCTGATCAAACTAGAACCTAAAACTTTACTGATCCATCGGCTGGACCGCGACACTTCCGGTATTTTAATCTTTGGTCTGAGCAAGTGGGGACAAAAAACCATTTCCCGCCAGTTTCAGGAACGCCAGACCGATAAAACCTATCAGGCAGTCGTGGCAGGTACATTAGCAGGCGAAGGTACTGTTGAGGTGCCCGTTGTGTATGATCCAAGCCGTCCGCCTTTACATATCGCAGATCCCGCACATCATAAACCGGCCATTACACATTGGCAGGCAGTTGAACATTTTGAAATTCAGGGGCAACCCGTGACCCGGGTGAAACTGACGCCAGTTACCGGTCGTTCGCATCAGTTACGTGTGCATATGCAATATCTCGGACATCCGATTATTGGCGATACTTTATATGCATCGCCTGAACATCAACAGCTTAGCTCACGTCTATGTTTACATGCTGAACGTTTGAGTTTTTATCATCCTCAAACAGAGCAGCTGGTCGAATTTTATTGTCCGGCGCCATTCTAGGAAATACTTATTTATTCGACGTGAATTATGCTCACTTTTTAGTGAGCTTTATGTCAAAATACATTGCTTGAAGGTGTGGAATTTTGCTCCAATGACGTTCCGTGATTGAGCCTAATATTCATAATCTTGTACTTAAGATAAAGGTGGAAAAATTGCAGCAATTTGCTATTGGTCAACGTTGGTTATCAGATACTGAAACAGAACTCGGTTTAGGCGTTCTTATTGATGTTGATGAGCGGTCGGTCAGCATTTTATTCCCAAAAAGCGATGAAACCCGCGTCTATGCACGCAGCAATGCCCCCTTATCTCGTATCATATTTAATGTGAATGATGAATTACAGGATCAGGAAGGTGTTACCTGGACTGTTGAATCAGTAGAAGACCGTAACGGCGTGGTGCGTTATCAGGTAGTACGCACTCTTGAAGATGGCACAGAAGAACGTAAGGCACTGAATGAAACCCGTCTTGGGGCGACTATCCAGCTGTCTAGGCCTTTAGATCGTTTATTGGCTAGTCAGATTGATTATAAAGAATGGTATGACCTGCGTATTGAAGCATTGCTGATGCAGGCCAATATGCAGAGCAGTCCGCTGCGTGGTTTGGTCGGTTCGCGTGTCGGCCTGATTCCCCACCAACTCTATATTGCCCATGAAGTCGGTCAGCGTTTTGCACCCCGTGTATTGCTGGCAGATGAAGTGGGTCTGGGTAAAACCATTGAAGCTGGCCTGATCATCCATCAACAACTCAAAACCGGCCGGTCTGAACGTATCCTGATCTTGGTGCCAGATTCACTGCAGTACCAGTGGATGATTGAGATGCGCCGTCGTTTCAATCTTGAATTCTCGCTGTTTGATTTGACCCGTACTGCTTCGATCAAAGAACATGATCCTGATCTGAATCCGTTCCTGACCGAACAAAAGATTATTGCTTCTGTTGATTTGATGGTTGACCATGAAGATCTTCGGGAGCAGGCACTTGAAGCCGGTTTTGATTTGCTGGTAGTTGATGAAGCGCATCATTTGATGTGGAGTGAAGAAGAAGGCGGCAACGACCGTTATGATCTGGTCGAAGAGCTGGCTGAACATACGCCAGGTGTATTGTTATTGACAGCGACACCTGAACAGCTCGGTGTGGAAAGTCATTTTGCACGCCTGCGTTTGCTCGATCCGCAACGTTTTAACTCGCTGGATCGTTTCCTAGATGAAGAAGCGCAATATCAGCATACGGCTAAAATTGCAGAAGTGTTAATGTCAGACATGCCGCTAGAAGCTGAGCATTTCGCTGCGATTGAGACCTTATTAGGACATCCGATTGAGGATCTTCCCGAGCAGCGTTTCCGTGCGATTCATGAGCTTTTAGACCGTCATGGAACAGGCCGTATTCTGTTCCGTAATACGCGTGAAGCAATTCAAGGCTTCCCGGGACGTGACTGTCAGCCCGCACCATTGCCGGCACCAGAACACTGGTCAAAAGACGGAAAACTACGTGAGCAAATGTGGCCTGAAGAAGCCCAGCTGGATGGCTCGTGGATGGAAACTGATCCACGCGTGATGTGGTTGATGGAAAAGCTGCGTACAGACCTGAAACACAAGAAAGTATTACTGATTGCCCGAAGCGGTCCAGTGGTTGAAGCGCTGGAAAATGTGTTGCGTTTACATGCAGGTATTCGTACTGCGATGTTCCATGAAGGCATGAGTCTGCTGGAACGTGACCAAGCGGCGGCTTATTTCGCTGAAGATTCGTATGGCGCACAGATTCTCCTGTGTTCGGAAATTGGTTCAGAAGGGCGTAACTTCCAGTTTGCTTCTGATCTGATTCTGTTTGACTTGCCCGCGAATCCGGATGTGCTGGAACAGCGTATTGGTCGTCTGGACCGTATTGGCCAGGAAAACCGTATCCAGATTCATGTGCCTTATCTGGTGGGTACCGCGCAAGAGCGTATGTTCCGCTGGTATAATGAAGCCTTGAATATTTTCAGCAATATTTCACCAACTGCGCAAACTCTGCAAGAAAACTTTATTGTTGCCTTGAAAGACTGTCTGCTTGCTGACAAAGGTCAGGAATTTGAAGACCTGCTGGAAGAAGTCAGCGTGCAACGTGAGGCTTTGGAAGCGGAATTGCAGCAAGGCCGTGACCGTTTACTGGAGTACAATTCATGCCGTCCGGTGGTGGCACAGGAAATTGTCAACGCGCTTGAAGATTATGATGATAATACCACTTTGCCAATGTTCATGAAGCGCTTCATGGCATCGACCAATATCGACTTTGATGAACAAAGCAATGGGACCGTGATCATCAAGCCAACCGATCAGATGCAGGTTCAAGGTTTGACTCTGGACGAGGAGGGCATGACAGCCACCTTCTATCGTGATCAGGCACAAATCCGTGAAGATGCGCAATATCTGACACTGGAACATCCATTCACTGAAAGCGTGATGGAAATGATCAATACCCAAGGCTTTGGTAGTACCAATGTAGCAGTACTAAAATCTGCGGCGTTGCCACAAGGTTCGGTATTGCTAGAAGTCTGGTTCAAGGTCGATGTGGTTGCACCGAAAGCATTGAACTTGCCATCTAGCCTGCCGCAACAGTTAATCCGTGTCTTGCTCAGTGAAAAAGGTCAGGATCTCTCCCAGAAGATTGCACCAGAAATCCTGAAGCCTTATCTACATCATTTGGATGGCAATAGCTGTCGTCAGGTGGTGAAAGCACGTCGTGATGTGATTGAAGCGCGTTATCAGCAGGCACTTGAACTGGCACGCAGTGCTTTGCCAGGCTTCAAGCAGCAAGCCAAAGAAGTGTATGGCAATAAATGGCAATATGAAATTGATCGCCTGACCTATCTGAAACAGTTCAATCCAGGTATCCGTGAAGATGAAATTGCACGTTTACAGAAATTGCAGAAAGAAGGTTTAAGCTTACTGGATGGTCTATCGGTTACGCCTGAAGCCATTCAGGTGATGGTTGTGGTTAAGCCTTAAGCTTTAAATCATTAAAAAATGCAGCTTTCGGGCTGCTTTTTTTATGGGCAAAATCCAGTTTTATTATTCTTTGTCGGAGAATGCTGGCCTGTTATTTTTCTCCTGTTTAAAATTGGCCCACTAAATAAGAACTAAAAAGCATGTCAAAAGCACTGATTACACTGGGCACAAAGACCAGTCATGGCGGCATGGTGACTGAATGTGAACCCTCTTTTTTGATTCATGGTGTTGCCGTACATTTAAATGGCATGAAGCATTATTGTCCCAAATGTCTAACTACCGTTAGCGCGATCGCTAGTGAATTGTCTGTTACTGTTCAAGGACGAGCCGTTGTCATTGCAGGAGATAAGGCCAGTTGCGGGGCGATTTTTCTACCCATGCAGCATTTGACTGTATCGCAGAAATAAGTCTGTTATTTTTCTAGAGATAGCGAGAAGTGACTTTGAGGTCATGCGTTGAGCATTTTTGTACTGCCAAATTAATACGCAGCGCATTAAGCTTGGCCTACGATTTCAGGATGAATACGCACTGCGTTTAAAAAATAATGAAGCAAGCCCTACATTTTACTCATGCCAATGGTATCCCTGCGGCAACTTACCAGAAGTTTCTGGATTATTTTCAGCAAGACTATGAAGTCAAAGCGATTCCATTTATCGGCATGAATCCGCAATATCCGATTACGCGAGACTGGCGTTATCTGGTCGATGAAGTCATTGCAGATATCGAGCAGCAGTTTTCTCAGCAACAGGTGATTGGTCTAGGGCATTCCTTTGGTGGTCTGGTAACCCTGATGGCAGCGTATCGACGTCCAGAACTGTTTTCCAAACTGGTCATCATGGATCCACCGTTTGTGATTGGAAAAAACAGCGCCATATTTGAACTGATTAAAAAGCTGAATCTGAAAAGTATCGATCGTTATACACCCGCAGGAATTACACTAAAACGCAAGGATCATTGGCCATCGAAACAGGTCGCGATTGAAGCTTTGCGATCTAACCGTCTGTTTAAAAATTTCGATGAGCAGTGTTTTGCTGATTATATCGAGAGCGGTATTCAGCCAGAATCTGAACGCGGTGGGGTGACGTTAACCATTCCCAAACAGGTAGAAGCTGAAATTTTCCGGACTGTACCCGCATGGTGGTGGAGAACGCCACGCCGAGCGCCTGAAGTGCCGATGCATCTGATTACTGCCGAGCAGAGCCAGTTTTATCAGCAGGGTTTGCCACAAGGGATGCACAAGATTTACCAGATTGATTATTCAGTGGTCGAAGGTGGACATATGTTCCCTCTTGAGCATCCAGAAGCTACTGCAAAGGTAGTCAAAGCCCAACTTGCACTTTTATGATCGGCACAAAAAAAGAGACATTGATTACGTCTCTTTTATATCCTTTTACGCCATGAAAAATTAACGTAACTGAGAGTCTTCCAGATGGCGTGCACCTTCAAGAATCATCCGAATCATGATCATAGTCTGTTCGGCAATTTCTTTGCGGTCTTCAGCGGGTATATCAATCACATTGGCACCCATGTTGAACACCAGCTGTGTAATCGCTTTGGCGGCAATGTCAGCATGTAGCAGCTTTTTATTATTCAGACGTTCCAGACGGATCAGGTCATCTTGCAGTTCTTGCTGGAAATAATTCAATTGACGCTCTACCGCCTGTTTATAAGACTTGGAGCCGGTATAACCTTCACGCAATAACAGGCTTAGATTGCCTTCATCGGCATCGAGCTGGGCAATAAAAATTTCTACAGAACTACGGATGATGCTGTTCTGGCGGGAAGCTTGCAGCCGTGCCTCATTCAAAATCTGACGCAATACAATCCCCGCACGATCTATCAGCTCAATGGCCAGTTCATCAATATCTTTAAAATGACGATAGAAACTGTTTGGGGCAATACCGGCTTCACGTGCTACTTCACGTAAACTTAAAGAAGCGATGCTTTTTTGTGGTCCAATCAGATTCAAGGCAGCCTGAAACAGCTCTTCCTTGGTAATGGTAGCCTTGCGACCGACACTCCGTACGATAATCGGCTCATCAATGCTTTTCGATTGTAGTAAAGATGCATCACTGCTTATTTTCATTGAAGGCTCGTTCATCGATAGGTTCATGCATGACATTTTATTATAACCGAGCTAGTCAAGCTTGTGAAACGATTAGAAACAATACGATTGTATATACAAATATATATACATGTGTATAATAATTAAAACCCCAAGGTGATGTCACAAACGATGCATGTACTGCAAAAACTTAAAATGCCATTGAATACACTGTCTGATAGTGTGATTGATCAGCATGCAATTAATTTCTGGATTCAGAAACTCAATCCTGTGTGGTCGTTGAATCAGCCATTAGGCAAGATCGTGCATATAGAAAATGCAGCACAGGATATGCTGAGTCTGAAAATTCAGGTGAATCGCTTATTTAAGTTTGGTGAAGCAGGGCAGCATCATCCGGTTTATGTGGTGGTAAACGGTATCCGTTATGAACGTAGCTATAGTTTGACCCGTGTAGATGCGCAACATGTTTTATTGACCGTGAAAAAAGTCAATGCCGGTAAAGTCAGTACTTGGTTGGCAGAACAGGCACAAGTAGGTGATGTGATCGAATTTGGTCAGCCTTATGGTGATATGACGTTGCCTGCGCAGACGAGTCCATTGATTCTGCTTGCTGCAGGGAGTGGTATTACTCCAATGCTCAGTATGCTGGAAAGCTTGAGCAAAAAAGGTGAACTATCTGCACCGGTCACTCTCTGGTACTGGGTTAAAAAAGATCAAGATGCCGCATTTAAAGTACGGTTTGAAGAACTTGCTCAGAAACATGCAAATTTCTCATTTCATGTGTATGCCACTCAAGAACAGCCAGCTGCTGCGCGTCTGGATGAAACCTATCTGACCGATCTGCAAAATCTGGAAAATAGCATCGTATATTGCTGTGGTCCTTCAGGTTTTGTATCTAAAGCAGAACAGCTTTTTACTCAGGCAAAACAGTTTAAAGGTGAAGCCTTCAGTATGAGTTTGGCGGATCTATCGGATACCGGCTTTATTAATGTCACCCTGACCCAGTCGAAAAAAACGGTCAGCATTCCAAAAGGCCAGTCCATTCTGGTGAGCCTGGAACAGCAAAATATTAAACCGACCCATGGTTGCCGTATGGGCATTTGTAATAAATGTGCCTGCAATAAAGTAGAGGGTTCGACCAAGAATTTGGTCAACGGTTCGCAAAATACCGAGCCCGGCAACCTGCTCAAAATTTGTATTAACTCAGCGCAGACTGACCTTGTCATCGACTTATAAGCGAGTTTTATCCTATGAATATGCCAGTAAAATTACAGTATTTTAAAAATCCTAAAAACCGTGAATTAACCCAGTTTGAACTTGATGAACTTGCACGTGAACTCGATGCGATTAAGCAAGAAGTGCTAGATGATCTGGGTGAAAAAGACGCCAAATATATCCGTCGTGTCTATTCAACCATTCGTTATTCATCGATTGCCGGTCGTGCCTTGTTATTTGCAGGATGGTTCCCGCCAGCATGGTTATTGGGTACAGGCCTGTTAGGCTTTGCCAAAATTATGGAAAATATGGAACTGGGTCATAACGTCATGCACGGTCAATATGACTGGATGAATGATCCTAAACTCAATGGTCAGACCTATGAATGGGATATCGTAGGGACTTCAGACAACTGGCGTCAAACCCATAACTTTAAGCATCATACCTATACCAATATTAAGGGTATGGATGATGATATCGGTTATGGCCTATTACGCCTGTTCCCCGAACAGCGCTGGAAACCGGGCTATTTATTGCAACCGATTTATGCAGTGCCATTCTGTTTATTGTTCCAGTGGGGCGTTGCAATTCAGAATCTTGAATTGGGTAAATACTTCAAAGGCCGTAAAAGCAAAGAGCAGACCAAAGAAGAATGGCGTCCAATGCAGAGCAAAATTGGTAAACAGTTGTTTAAGGATTATGTATTCTTTCCATTGATAGCAGGTCCTGCGGCTTTACCGGTTTTGACTGGCAATATGGTGGCCAATGGTCTGCGTAATATCTGGACCTTTAGTATTATTTTCTGTGGTCACTTTACCAAAGATGTGGAAGTATTCCCGAAATCGGTGCTGCAAAATGAAAGTCGTGGTCACTGGTATATGCGTCAGATCCGTGGTTCATCCAACCTGACTGGTTCTGAAGCATTTCATATCTTGACGGGTCATTTAAGTCATCAGATTGAACATCATCTGTATCCTGATGTACCTGCACGCCGCTATCGTCAAATGGCGCCAAAAGTTCAGGCGGTTTGTGAAAAATATGGTTTGAACTACAACAATGCTAGTCTAGTTAAGCAGTACGGTAGCGTGATTAAACGTATTGTGAAATATGCATTTCCATTTAAGAAGTAATTTTTCTTAAAGCTAAAAAACCACTTCAAATGAAGTGGTTTTTTTTATTTAGGAGGCTAATACTTACAGAAAGTAAAAGCCCTGATTGCGAAGCTATTTAAGATGATTTCAAGGCATAAAGTAAAAAAGTTAATCTGTCATTTATAGCGTTGTTTAAAGGCGTTTAGTTGGTTAACCCGATAGAATGGAAAGGACTAATATGGCATCGAATGAGCTGAAATATTAATTTTTGGAAGCTGTTTATCATGCCCTTCGAGATAACGTTGATGCGCTAGACTCAACATTTCTTCATCCTCCTCACTATTCCCATAAGCATAAATTTCCGCATAATCTTGCAGTTTATATTTTTCTAAAATTCTGGATTTCTTTTGCTGATTACTACAGTCAGGAGTTTGATAAAACCCTGTCATTTTCCCAGCTTTGATTTCAACTTCGCTACAGATTAAATCGATATTTAAATAGCTGCAGACCGGTTTTAAATATAAATCCAGAGATGCGGAAACTAGCACCACTTCATGGCCTAATTCTTGATGTTGCCTAAGCTGTTCTAATAATTTCGGATTTAACTTGAATATTAGTTGTTGCGCATAATCCTGAGCTAATTGCAGAATTTCCCCTGCATCACTGTTTTTAAACATGCTGGCATACAATTTGGGTCGCATGCGATGTGCCGGATAGAAATTTAAATAATAGGCCTGAATCCATGGCAAAATTTGCATGCCGCGTTTCACAATATGCCGTTTTCTTAAGGCATGGAAAATGAACCCGGTAAAGCTATCATGCAGATACAGGGTTCCATCAAAATCAAATAAGGCTAGAGTTTTAGATTCTTGATTTTGCGCATGCATGTTTGATATCGGCCATCGACGCGGGTAGCAAACCAGTTAGTATTATAATCACGACTTAATTTTGGTCCGGAAATGACCACTTCAGGCATAATGGCATAGATTGGATCTTTACCTGTCTTTTCCTGATAGAGCTTGCTAACGCCACGATAGGTCATGGTGTCTTCAAAATCTTTCTCTTTTTCCTTTTTTAAATCGGCACGGATTTGACGTTCAGTAATAATAAAATTATTTTTGGCAAAGACACTGATCAACTCGCGCTCGGACTGGCTCTTTTGTGAGCGGGTTGCTCCATCTTTCGTATATAGCAATAAATCGCCATCCAGATCGAGTTCGGCTTCAGTTAAATCATTTAACATGCTCTGAAAAGCTGCATTTCGACTGGAATACATACCGGAATTGTAGTCCGCAAAACGGTAAATCGGCTTGTCATAATCTGCCGGATACATCATCAGGCGATGAATCCCATAATACAATCCCCCATATTGACTATAGAGATCGGTACGCAGTTCTGCAATATTGCCACCTTGACGTTTATGCTCTTTGGCATAGCTGATATGCACTTGCATTGAGCCCAAGGTGGTAATCGGATTCATTTTCTCAGCAATATTCTGCCCGACCAGTTTGGCAGCACCAGTGAGTGCGCTGACATGATAATGCTTCGACATATAGTCAAATATTTCACGATATAGCTCATCCAGTTCCCGTTCAGTTTTGACCCGGCGCATCTGACTCAGGAAGTTGTCTTCAGGACTTGGATGATTTTTAAGAACTTCCTGAAAATATCCAGCAACTGTTCCACCAATTGCATCACCAAGTTTGTCTTTGAATTTTTCATCAAGACGGCCTTGAACTTCCTTAACCGCTTTTTCACCCAAACCCGGAACAGTAGGATCTGCAACAAAGTTAGATTCCTGATCAACTACTGCCACAATGGTGCAGACATTTTCCTTGGTTTGAGGAATGCCAAGCTGTTCAGTAATATCGTAAATATCTTGTGCCCAAGCTTCACGTTGATTGACACGGCTTGGAATAGCTTTGCGAATATGTTCAACTTCAAGTGTTGGTTCATCATCTTTTGACCACCATGAACCGTTGCCACAGCCAGCAAGACTTAAAGAAAGTGCGAGCACAGACAATGACTTAAGAGAAAAACAAGAGGTAAAAGTTTTATTCATGGTGCGGTAAATTAACTGAAAAGATGAGTGAATAAGACAGATGCAGTATACTATGCTCACCAAAAAAGTGATGAATTTATATGTATATTGGTCCTTATCAACTGTCAAACAATTTGATTGTCGCTCCCATGGCAGGTGTAACCGACCGCCCGTTTAGAACCTTGTGCAAATATTTTGGCGCAGGTCATGCGGTGAGTGAAATGATGACGTCCGACAAAACTTTGCGAATGAGTAAAAAAAGCTTATATCGTGCCAATTTTGATGGAGAACTGGCACCGATTTCGGCGCAGATTGCTGGTTCAGACCCGCATGATCTGGCTGAAGCGGCACGTTATCAGGTGGCCAATGGCGCACAAATTGTTGATATTAATATGGGCTGTCCAGCCAAAAAGGTCTGTAACCGACTTGCCGGTTCAGCTTTGTTGCAGGATGAAGATTTGGTTGCGCGTATTTTAGATGCAGTTGTTGCTGCAGTTGACGTGCCGGTAACCTTAAAAACCCGTCTTGGTTATTTGAATGGACAGGAAAATATTATGCGGGTCGCGAAACGCGCGGAAGAAGCGGGAATTGCAGCATTGGCTTTGCATGGCCGTACCCGTGAAGACATGTATTTGAATACCGCGCGTTACACACTTATTAAAGATGTAAAGGAAATGTTGAATATTCCTGTGATTGCTAACGGTGATATCGACAGTCCTGAAAAAGCCCAATATGTGCTGGATTATACCGGTGCAGATGCAATTATGATTGGACGTGCAGCACAAGGCCGGCCCTGGATTTTTCGTGAAATTGCACATTATCTAAAAACTGGTCAACATCTGCATGCACCGAGTATTGCAGAAGTCAAAGAAGTTTTATTGGGACATCTGACAGAATTATACGAGTTCTATGGCGAATATTCCGGCTGCCGAATTTCCCGTAAACATATTGCCTGGTACACCAAAGGACTGCGATCTAGTAACGAGTTTCGTCAAAGCATGTATCAGGTAGAAAATACCGCTGACCAGTATCGTGTGGTAGAAGATTATTTTAATACCCTGCTAGAACATGGCCTTACAATGAATGATGTACAGGTTGAAGCGGTGAATTTACTGCAGACCCAATAAAGTCAGGACAACTGACCGATTTAGGTAATATTTTTTGTGTTAAATACCAACCTTTTTTATCTTGAGCAGACAAATTTTAGCACTCTGTTTACACTTGAGTGCATCTAATACATACCAGTACATTTTGTTCACTTAAACTGGACAGGATTTGGACATTGCTTACTCAGGCTTCCTCTAAGATAGATTCATCCATATATAACCCAGATGTGAACTTTCTGGCTTGTAGTCATGATTGAGGGAGATCTATATATATGACAAATACCAATCGTCCAGTTACAGAATTTAGTCATAAAACGTCAACGGAATTGCCACAAGAACGTAGTGAAGGTCTGAATGTCAATCCTGCTGACACTAATGCACGCCCGGATTTGAATACCCCCGTAAAAGATAATCCTCATGTTCCTGACATGAATGAAGGTAAGGATAATCTGGCTGCGACCAGCGCTGGTACTTTAGGTGGTGCTGCTGTGGGAGCAGTTGCAGGTCTGGTAGGTGGTCCTCCAGGTGCAGTGGTAGGTGGTATTATCGGTGGAATTGTAGGCGGAATTGCAGGTAATGATATCGCTACGCCAGATCATCAAAAACAGACCGATAACTATCAGCATCCTGAAAATCACCCAGAGGCCGATAACTATCGACATCCGGATCATCTGATTGCAGAAGATAAATACTGGAGAGATGAGTATCAAAACCGCCCGTATTTCAGTGAAATGCGGACCACTTATATCGATCTGGATTATGATCGCGACTATCGCGATGCCTACCGAGTCGGTTATGAAAACCGCTCAATGTATGATCGTGATACAGATTTTGATCGTGCCGAACCTGAACTGCGTACCAAGTGGGAAAAACTGAAAGGTGAATCACGCCTAAATTGGGAAGAAGCGAAATTCGCGGTTAAAGATGCCTGGCATCGTGTTACACGCTAGTAATCTGGCTGAATTAAAAAACCTCTCTATATAGAGAGGTTTTTTTATGATTTCAATGATTAAGGGTGCGACATTTCCAGTACGAGCTGGTTAATCAGATCGGAGGCTTCCATTTCACGAATCTGTGCTACATTTGAACCCGCCCAGAATGCACCATAACCTTTATCTCCATGTTTGGCAGCAGCAGCATTTAGCTGTTTAGCAAGATCATAAGTATATGGATAGGCTGGCACGTCCAAACGGTCTGGGGTATCGACTTCCATATGCCAGTGATTGATGATGCCGCGTGCAGGACGACCGGAAATGCTGGCACTGACTTGAGTGAGTGGCTTGGAAAGTAGAGCTTTACGATAGTCCTCATTGGCATTGGAAGATTTGCATTGTACAAATGCAGTTCCGAGTTGTACTGCCTCTGCACCGAAATCCAGCATCAGTCTGGCCTGTTGACCATCCATAATTCCGCCTGCCGCTACAACGGGCAAGGACGAATGCTGTCTAATCAGCTTGACCAGATTCGAGGTTTTAACTGAGGCATCAAATTTGGTTGAGAAAACTCCCCGGTGTCCGCCAGCCTCAATACCCTGTGCGACAATAATATCGATTCCCGCTGCTTCAATAGCCTTGGCTTCGGCAAAGTTGGTGGCAGATACCATAGTCAGAATTCCGGCCTTTTTGAGGGCTTGAATCTGATGTGGATGCGGAATACCAAAATGAAAGCTGACCGCTCGCGGTTTGGTTTCCAGTATCAGATTCAGGAAGTCATCATTGTCTTTAAAACTCGGATAAATGCATTCCAAATGATCCGGTGCCTGAGCGCCATATTCGGCAAATTTATCTTTAAATTGTGCAATCCATGCCTGTGCTACAGCTTCATCTACAGACACACTGTCATGACAGAAAAAATTGACCTGAAAAGGGCAATCAGTCAGTTCCTGGGTCTTTAAAATCTGTTGTCGGGCAGCCTCGATACTGCTGGCTCCCAGACCCAGTGAACCCAAGCCGCCCTGATTGGACACTTCGGCAGCAAGCTCAGGTGTAGAGACACCTGCCATCGGTGCCAAGAAAATAGGATGTTTAATTCCAAGATTTTCTAATAAAGACATAGATTTGCTCCTTGTTATGCTTTTACTTTGCCTTTGAGCACCAAATTAAGCAAATCATATTGGTTATTTTATTTTGAAATACTGCAGCATGGGTTACGTGCCATTTACATTTGTTACGACACACTATGTCGCAATTGGGACGGGTTGTTTATAGGTCTGGAAAGTAAGACTTTATAATAGCTTTTTGGTCAAATATCCTCTGAGCCCATGTCTGATCGTATCCGTGAAAAACTGCGAATTTTAGCCGATGCTGCCAAGTATGATGTGTCGTGCTCATCCAGCGGTAGCAACCGTAAAAATAAAGACAAGGGTGTGGGCAATACAGGGAATGGCATCTGTCATAGCTATACCGAAGATGGCCGCTGTGTTTCCTTGCTGAAAATTCTGTTCTCTAATGTCTGTATTTTTGACTGTTCCTATTGTGTTTCGCGCCGTTCCAATGACGTTCAGCGTGCAGCATTTACCGTGCAGGAAGTCGTCGATCTGACCATGAACTTTTATCGGCGTAACTATATTGAGGGGCTGTTTCTCAGTTCGGGGATTTTTAAATCAGCCGATCACACCATGGAGCGGATGCTGCAAGTCGTCAAAAAACTTAGACTCGAAGAAAACTTTAATGGCTATATCCATCTAAAAACTATTCCGGGTGCATCACAGGAAATCATTACCGAAGCCGGACTGTATGTCGACCGTATGAGTATTAATTTGGAAATGCCGACGGAAGCGGGACTGCAAAAATTTGCGCCTGAGAAAACCCATGCTGAAGTACAAAAAGACTTGGGCATTGTGCGTGACCGGTTGATCCAGCTCAAAGATGAACGCAAGCTGATAAAGTCCGTTCCAAAATTTGTACCTGCCGGACAAACTACACAAATGGTGGTGGGTGCGCATAGTGAAACCGATCAGGACATTATTTTGATGGCTGACCGGCATTACAAGGAATTCAAGCTGAAAAGGGTGTATTTCTCTGGTTATATCCCGATTAATCCTGAAGAGAAAACCTTACCCGCCATCGGTTCAGCACCGCCATTATTAAGAGAAAACCGCCTGTATCAATCCGATTGGCTGATGCGTTTTTACGGCTTTGCTGCTGATGAAATTGTCGATGATCAGCATCCGAATCTGGAACTGGAGATTGATCCCAAACTCAGTTGGGCCTTGCGTCATCCTGAAGCCTTTCCGGTCGATATTAACCGTGCCGACTATAAAATGATTCTGCGTGTACCCGGCATAGGCGTGCGTTCTGCCCAGAAAATTGTACAGGCCCGCCGTTTTGGACAGATCCATATTGACCAGCTAAAACGCATGGGCGTGGCTTATAACCGGGCGCAGCATTTTATCCGCTGTGCGGATACACCGAAATTCAGGAAAGATCAGCACGCCCATCAGATCCGCCAGCAAATTTTGATGTCAGGGCAATCTAAATATCAGCAGCAACTTTCACCTCAATTAGGATTGGGTTTTTAGTGGCAAGTTACTGTTTTGATGGCAGCATGACTGGTCTGCTCAGTTGTGTATTTCGTGCTTTCGAGTTTAAAGAATTTAATGTGATAGTGACGGCCAATCCTCAAGCACAAACAGGTTTATTTGATGAATTTATCCATGTGGCCTCTAATGATCAACATGGGCAGCGGGTGTGGCAGGGATTAAAGCAGAAAGTATCTTCCAGCAGTTTGCGTGCTTTTTACTATACCTTTCTGTCAGAGCAGGAAGCAGCGTTTCAGAGTCTTTTTGATTTTGCAGTTTATGTCTTTCAAAACCAGCGTCCAGTCGATAAAGATTATGGTCATGCTGCGGTAATCGGCATGTCGCAATGGGCCAAGCAAGTGGGTCGGGAAAAGCATCGCATGGAGGCTTTTGTACGCTTTAAAAAAGCCAAAGATGGCTTGTTTCTGAGTCTGGTCAGACCGGACTTTAATGTCTTGCCGATTATTTCCCGACATTTTCAGGAGCGTTATCAGGATCAAAGCTGGCTGATTTATGATGAGCAGCGTAATTACGGTATTTATTATGATTTAAAGCAGATGCATCAGGTCGAGATGAACGCGGAAATAATCGATCCACAAATCCGGATTGGTCATAGTCAGTCATTCAGTATTGAACTGGATGATCAAGAGCTGCTATATGATCAGCTCTGGAAAGATTATTTCAATAGTGTGAATATTCAGGCGCGCAAGAACATGAAATTGCATATTCAATATGTGCCAAAGCGTTACTGGCGTTATATGAATGAGAAATTACTTTAAACAGTACATCAGGCTGTTTTCAGGCATAATAAGCATTGGTATATTTAAATTGAGTGTATAAACATGAAGGTATGGCTAACGTCATTAGCGCTGCTCACTGGATTAACTGCATGTTCGGAACAACCACAAAAACCGGTCGTAGATCCAGTCAAATATCAGGTTCAGACCGCACAAGAACTGCAGCAACGTTTTGATGCCCTCAATGTCCAGTTAGCCCAGGACTTTCAGAAATTTAAGAAAGTCGAAAGTATTGCTTTCGCGCACCAGTTTCCTTTAGATGTCAATAATCTGCAAAGCTTGAACCAGCATCTCGTTAGCAGTACCGCATTAAAACCCAGTAAAATCGCCTATTGCGATATGATGAATAGTTATTTTGCCGATATGTACCGCTTGGGACATTACAATCTGGAATTGGTCGATGACATTAAATTGCCTAATGCCAAGAATGAAAATCTAAAAGCCAATTTCTCTGACGCTGATCATTTTTATACCTTTATTCTGGATCGTTATACGACTTATCGTCAGGTTCAGCAAACCATGGGTTATGGCTGTAATTTAAAAGCTGCGCTGTAAATCCTAAAGAAAGAAAAAAGCCCATCAATTTTGATGGACTTTTTTGATTTTAAGCATTAGCAACCGGTCAGTTTTTCAGGCTGCGGTTTTTCATCCGGGAAGAAAATCGGACGAAGTTTTACCCCAAGGCCATTACCGATAAAGGCAAATACCAGCCACAACCAGCCATGCAAACTACCTGACGCAATTCCACTGAAATATGCACCGATATTACAACCATAAGCTAAGCGTGCGCCGTAGCCCAGCATTATGCCCCCTAAAACAGCAGCAATCAGTGAACGTTTTGGAATATTGAAATTCGGCGCAAATTTACCTGCCAAACTCGCCGCCAACAAAGCACCCAGCATGATACCGAAGTTCATCATGGAAGTAATGTCATACCAGAGTGAGTTGGCCAGCGCTTTTGCATTACCCGCCTGTTGCCAATAATCCCAGGATGCAACGTCTATACCTACAAGACTTGCACCTTTGGCACCCCACACAGCCAGTGCAGAGGTCACGCCCCAAGGACGACCTGCCAATGCCAGAGTCGCAAAGTTGAGTAAGGTCAGGATAATACCACCCCAAATCAGAGGCCATGGACCACGGATAAAGCGCTTCCAGCCTTGGTGTTTACTACTAGACTCAATTTCGAGACTACCGTGACGTTTCTTTTCGAAATAAACTGTTGCTGCAGCAATAATGGCAAAAATGATAAAGCTCAACAGTAATCCAGGGATCACCCCTAAACTTTCTACTAGAGAAATCGGTTCAAGATGCGGAAGGGCAAACCACCAGTCAAGATGCGAGGTCGCAATCACTGACCCAATACAGAAAAACAAGAGCGTCACCAGCATGCGTGCGCTACCACCACCTACGGTATACAGGGTACCGGATGCACAGCCGCCACCAAGTTGCATGCCGATACCGAAAATAAAGGCACCAATCATGACTGACATGGAAACGGGGTTAACATTGCCTTTAACTGGGTTACCAAATAACTCACCCGCACCTAAGGCGGGGAAGAACAGCAAGACGGCCAGAGCGAGCATAATCATCTGCGCGCGTAAACCACGACCGCGACGTTCCTTGATAAACACACGCCAGCTTGAGGTAAAACCAAAAGATGCATGGTACAGGGTCATGCCCAGTGCACCACCAATCAAGAATAACAGGGCTTGATTTAAGCCAACGATTTGATAGGCACCGATTGTACCTATGATAAGCAAGATAAAAGCTGCCCAAACCGAAATATTCGACCTTTGGGAAGCAGCAACAATGACTGACATGGGAGTGAAAATCTTAAAAATAATAAATAAAGGCTGGTATTCTACTGAATTTCAGCTTTAATGCAGCTTGTTTTAGGGCATTAATCATTATTAAGTCATTCTAATTGTTGATAAGATTTATCAGCTTATCTGATCTTATTGGGCGGTTTAGATAAAGTGCAGATTTTATCTGGTAATAAACCCACTTTAAATTTATAGATATTAATAACCAGAACTATCATGGATAAAAAAGCCTGCAATTTGCAGGCTTTTCAATATCAGACTGAATCCTAAAATTAGTTCTCAGCTTTTTCACGTACATCTTGAGCGCCTTCTTCAACTGCTGCAGCGGTAGAAGCAGTTGCTTTTCGTGCTGCTTCAGCAGTGGCATCCGCGGCGCGGGAAGCTGCAGCAGCTGCATCATCGGCAGCTTTAGCAGTTTCTTCTGCTGCCTTATCCAGAGCCTGTTCAGTTTTGACTTCAGCTTCACGTGTATCATTTTTAATATCATGCCCGGCTTGATCTGCTGCATTTTCTAGATGTTCACCTGTGGTGGCACCTGTTTCAGGCGCTTTTTCTTTATTACAGCCTACCAGGGCAACAGTTGTAACTAAACCTAAAGCAATAAGTAGTTTTTTCATCGGGTAATATCCTTTTGTTGTTGTAGAGCTGGAGTTTAATCTATCAACTATTTATTTGAATTTATGCTAGAAAATAGATCAAAAATTGTTTGTCAAATGTAACTTTTATAGATTTGAGAAAGGTTAGGAGCTACTTGAGGTTTTGATGATAAGTAAGTCGAAGTTTCATTGAATCGATATTAAAGCATAAAAAAAGCCCGCATAAAGCGGGCTTTTCTCAGGAATAAATTACAGGCCGGCAGAGGCTTTAAGCGCTTCCACTTTGTCTGTTTTTTCCCAGGTAAAGGCTGTATCCGAACCTTCACGACCAAAGTGACCATAAGCAGCAGTTTGCTTGTACATAGGCTGGATCAGGTCAAGCATACGGGTAATACCATATGGGCGTAGGTCGAAGTGTTCACGCACCAATGCAATAATCAATTCTTCAGATACTTTTGCAGTATTGAAAGTATTGATTGAAATTGAAGTTGGCTCGGCAACACCGATCGCATAAGACACCTGAATTTCACACTTGTCTGCCAGGCCAGCAGCCACGATGTTTTTCGCAACATAACGACCTGCATAAGCAGCAGAGCGGTCAACTTTAGATGGGTCTTTACCGGAGAAAGCACCACCACCATGACGCGCCATACCGCCGTAGGTGTCTACGATAATTTTACGGCCAGTCAAACCACAGTCACCCACAGGACCACCGATCACGAACATACCAGTCGGGTTGATATGGAATTTGGTGTCGGCATGGAACATGTCAGCAGGAATGATTTTTTTCACGATTTCTTCAATCACAGCTTCTTTCAGGTTCGCTTGAGTGATTTCAGGATCATGTTGAGTCGAAAGGACTACGGCATCTAAACGTACTGGCACACCATTTTCATAAGCAAAAGTTACCTGACTTTTGGCATCTGGGCGTAACCATGGCAACGTACCATCACGACGTAATTCAGCCTGTTTTTCCATAAGACGATGTGCATATGAAATCGGGGCAGGCATCAGTACATCAGTTTCACGGCTTGCATAACCGAACATCAGTCCTTGGTCACCGGCACCCTGATCTTCAGGTTTTTGGCGGTCGACACCCTGAGCAATTTCAGGTGACTGTTTGCCAATCATGTTGATTACAGCACAGGTTGAGCCATCAAAACCCAGATCAGAATGGTGATAACCAATTCCGTTCACGGTATGACGTACAATTGCCTCAAAATCAACATTTGCCGTAGTGGTGATTTCACCGGCAAGTACAACCGCACCTGTTTTTACAAGCGTTTCACAAGCAACCCGTGCATATGGGTCTTCTTTTAAGATTGCATCCAAAATAGCGTCACTGATTTGGTCAGCCATTTTATCTGGATGGCCTTCGCTTACAGATTCCGAAGTAAATACAGCGTACTCGCGCATAGTCCTATCACAGTTAATTTTAAAGACCCGATATGTTACATCGAGTTGCGCTCTAGGACTAGCTTAACGCAACAAAATTGGACGAAATTGTTTCAAAATATTGTGTTTTTAATTGATTAATAGAATTAAAAAAATTGATATGCCTATTAAATCAGCATTATTCGTGAGAGAACATACATTAATAATATTTAACACCCCAAACTGACAAAAAATTAAATTATTAGATTTCAAATTGAATTTAAAAAAATAAACGTGCAAAGAATATAAAGCTAAAAATTCAAACCTTGTTTTAAGCAAGTGATCATTACATCAATAAAGCAAAGCAAGCGGGTATGCCGTGCGACTAGCTGTCTTGTGGGTGTCCGGGTATATCTTCATATTAGCCTCAGTCTTCAATATTTGTCGCTTAGGAATAGCGACATCTTTTTGTATGGACTTTTGGAGCAAGACTATACGGAGATCAGAGATGATGTATCAAAAGGCATTTACCCTGATTGAGGGGCTGATTGTAACGATAATTGTTGCGATTTTAGCTACGATGGCTTTTATGAGTTATCAAGGCTATATCGTACGTTCTCAATTGGCTGATGTGTTTCAGCAGGCTGGGGTATATCGAAGCCATTTTATTGCCTCGGATCAACAGTGTGATGCCGGACGGCAGATTGGTGGCGGTAGCCAATATATCGAAAAAGTGATCATTAACGCTGCGTGCCGGATTGAATTTAAGATGCGGCAACAAGGTGTAGATGCCGCGATTCGCGGGAAATCAATTGCCTTTGATGTTTATAGTGGGAAATGTTATTCAACCAATATTCAGCAGCGCTATTTGCCCAACGATTGTCAGGGTCAATAATCAAAGTCTATAAATATTAAAATTTAACCTAAGCTAATTAGATTTTTATATGGATTTATAAATATTTTATAATTAAAAATAAGAAAAATTACATTATATAAGGCTCAATCGAATCTATTAATTTTCTTTAGAGAGACTGATTTAAAAAGTATGAAATAGAGGCAAAACTAACATAAATTCAATCCTGTTTGCCAGCTTAAAATTTAACGTCAGAAAATGAAGTCAATGTCGAGATGCAGGAAAATTCAACCTGTAAATCAGTCAAGCCAATCAAAGTTGAAGAAGAAATGTGGAATAATTGTACGATAAGGCAAGAGACACTCAATAAACTGATAAATATTGTTGGTTAGTCTTTACCCCTCGCTGTTTTTTTAAGACAATAGGCAGCAGTTTTGAAAGTCTTTTCATCATTTCCTATTTCTGAATATTTTGGACTCTGATTTATGACAACCCCGCTTAATGAACGTCGTATTGCAAACGCAATTCGTGTATTGGCAATGGATGCTGTGCAAAAAGCAAACTCAGGACATCCAGGTGCTCCAATGGGGATGGCAGATATCGCTGATGTGGTTTGGCGTGAATTCATGAACCATAACCCGACCAACCCGAATTGGGCAAACCGTGACCGTTTTGTATTATCAAATGGCCATGGCTCTATGCTTCAATATGCGCTTCTTCATTTAACGGGCTACGATCTTTCAATTGAAGATCTAAAAGCATTCCGTCAACTTCATTCTAAAACACCTGGTCACCCGGAATTGGGTTATGCGCCAGGGATTGAAACGACAACTGGTCCTTTAGGTCAAGGTATCGCGAATGCCGTGGGTTTTGCACTGGCTGAAAAAACTTTAGCTGCACAATTTAACAAAGATGACATTCAGGTTGTAGATCACTTCACTTACTGCTTCCTGGGCGATGGCTGTTTAATGGAAGGTGTTTCTCACGAAGCATGTTCTTTGGCGGGTACATTGGGTCTAGGCAAGCTGATTGCTTACTACGATGACAATGGCATCTCGATTGATGGCGAAGTGGAAGGCTGGTTCTCTGACGATACAGAACAACGCTTCCTGGCATACGGCTGGCAAGTCATTAGAGTTGATGGTCACGATGCTGATGCTTTACGTGCTGCAACTTTAGCAGCAAAAGCTGAAACTGCCCGACCAACGATCATTATCTGTAAAACAGTAATTGGTCTGGGTTCACCAAATAAACAAGGTAAAGAAGACAGTCACGGTGCACCACTCGGTCATGACGAAATCGTCCTGACTCGTGAAGCTTTGGGCTGGACTGATGAAGCATTTGTGATTCCTGAAGATGTGTATGCAGCTTGGGATGCGAAAGCTAAAGGTGCAGAAGCAGAAGCAGCCTGGAACGAAACATTTGCTGCCTATGCTGCAAAATATCCAGCAGAAGCTGCTGAGCTTAAACGTCGTTTATCGGGTGAATTGCCGGCTGACTTCGCGGCAAAAGCGGATGCCTACATTGCAGAAGTGAATGCCAAAGCTGAAACAATTGCGACGCGTAAAGCTAGCCAAAATGCATTGCAAGCACTTGTTCCATTATTGCCAGAAGTTCTAGGTGGTTCTGCTGATCTTGCAGGTTCTAACCTGACCCTTTGGAAAGGTGCGCAAGGCGTGCAGGATAATCCTGCGGGTAACTATGTACACTACGGTGTACGTGAATTCGGTATGACTGCAATTGCCAATGGCGTGGCGCTACATGGCGGTTTTATCCCTTATGTCGCTACATTCCTGATGTTTATGGAGTATGCACGTAATGCAGTACGTATGTCTGCATTAATGAAACAGCGCGTGATTCATGTTTATACGCATGACTCAATTGGTCTGGGTGAAGATGGTCCAACGCATCAACCTGTTGAGCAGATCGCATCGCTTCGTACTACGCCAAACCTGAATACATGGCGTCCATGTGACACGGTTGAAGCAGCAATTTCCTGGAAATCTGCACTCATGCGTGCTGATGGTCCGACAGCATTAATCTTCTCTCGTCAGAACTTGCCATTCCAGACCCGTACTCAAGCACAAATCGAGAACGTGGCAAAAGGTGGTTATGTACTGGCTGAAGAAAAAGGGGAATTAAAAGCAATTATTATTGCAACTGGTTCAGAAGTATCTCTGGCAATGGACGCTTATGCACAGCTTGAAGGCGTGCGTGTGGTATCTATGCCATGTGCTGAAGAATTCATGAAGCAAGATGCAGCTTATCGTGAAGCGGTTCTTCCATCGAATATTCGTGCACGTGTTGCGGTTGAAGCTGCACATGTAGATTACTGGTGGAAATTTGTGGGTCTTGATGGTCGCGTAATCGGTATGACAACGTATGGCGAATCTGCACCTGCAAAAGATCTGTTCCAGTTCTTCGGTATTACTACTGAAGCAGTTGTAGCAGCTGTAAAAGAGATTACTGCATAATCAACTGATTAGGTGGTTTTTTAAAAGGCGCTCCAGTTTTGGGGCGTCTTTTGTTTTTTCGCTTTTTAGCGCTGTTTTCATGTGGCAACCGTTAGAAAGTTCTTCCATAGTCGAAATGAAAGAGTGAGATGAACATGAGCTTGTATGAACAAATTAACGATGAAATTACTTTAATGGATGCAGGCGAACTCAAGTGGATCGGACAGGAGTTACCTCTTGACGCGATGGTTGCAGTTGATTTAATGCTGCAAGAATTAGCCGAAGAAAAGGTCATTAAAGTGCGTCGTAAAAATCATGAAAAGACGACTGGCCTAAAACAGGTTGATCGTATTCTGGTTGAAAAACTTTAAACATAAAGCGTGAAAAGTCCCTGATTGGGGCTTTTTTATGCCGGATGATTTTCATCTGATGGGTTGCTTATGAACACGAGATGAGATAAAGCTAGGTTTAGGCCGCTATAATAATTCAGCGACCACTATCGAAACGACTTAAATGAAAGAAATAAGCCAAAGAAGCAGTTAAACATGAATATACAGCCCCAGATCCAGATCAAAGCTCTAGAGCAAATATCACAGCCGGAATGGCTATTTTTATGGCAAGACTATCAACGCTTTTATCAGGCGCAAATTTCGGATGAGGTGAGTGAAAATACCTGGGATAAATTAACCAATTATGAATTAGATTCAATGTACGGTTTTGCTGCAATGATGGATGGAAAGGTTGTGGGAATTGTACATGTCATTGAGCATAACAGTAGCTGGACAATAAGACCGTATGCCTATTTGCAGGATTTATTTGTCCATCCAGATTATCGTGGCCGGGGCGTGGCGCGTAAGTTGATTGAACATATCTATCAGGTCGCGCAGCAGCGTAATTGCGACCGGGTGTACTGGCTGACTCAGGAATCAAACCATCAGGCACAAGCGTTATATAACAAAGTCGCCAAGAAAACCGGATTCATCCAATACCGTATGGATTGACCATCAAAAGTTAGAAAAATAACTTACAAATTTATCGTTTCATAGCTGCAACAAAACGTTTTATCTTTAGGGCTGCAAACGTTGCCAGTTTCTATACACTTGATGACATCCAAAACGAGAGATAAAAACATGAATTTCAAAACATTAGCATTAGGCTTGGCGGTTGCGTCCGTGGCAACTGTTTCTATGGCTAAACCAGTGGCTTATACCATTGACCCAACCCATACAGCCACCGTATTTAGCTGGGATCATTTTGGTTTTTCTACACCATCAGGTAACTTCTCAAATATTCAGGGTACCATTAATGTTGATGAGCAAAAACCTGCGAACTCTTCTGTGAATGTGACAATTCCACTGTCGAGTATCAATACTAACGTGAAAGCTTTGGATGAGCATTTAGTGGCGGCAGACTGGTTTGATGCAGCGAAATACCCAAACATCACTTTTAAAAGTACCAAAGTTGAAACTCAGGACAAAAAGAAATTTAAAATTACTGGTGATTTGACCATTAAAGGCGTTACTAAGCCGGTTGTATTGGATGCCGTCTTGAACAAGAAAGGCCCACATCCAATGACCAAAGCAGAAACAGTCGGTTTTAATGCCACTACATCATTCAACCGTTCTGCATTTGGTATTGCAAACTATGTACCTAATGTAGGTGATAAAATTACCGTACAGATTACCACTGAAGCAAGTGTGCCAACAGCCAAAGCGAAATAAGCACAACTTGATTAAAAAAGCACCTATATTCAGGTGCTTTTTTAATTGAATCAACAAGTTTAATTCCGGTTAAAAATAAGTAAACAGCCAAAACTGATAAAAATTCCACCGGTGATCCCGTCAATCCATTTGGCAAATTTTTGATAATAGGTATTCATCTTGCGCATTGAAAAAATAACAGCAACAACTGCAAACCAGAGCAGGCTTTCTATAAATACCAAGAATAACAAGGAAGATTGCTCTGATAAGCTTGCATTGGAACTGATGGCCAGAGAAAAGACACTGCTAAAGTAAATCAGGGCTTTAGGGTTGGCCATATTAGTCAAAAACCCCTGAAGCAATAATTTAAAATATGATGCTTGTGCTACCGGGACAGATTCATGTTTTGGTTCAATTAAGGATAGTGGTTTTTTTAAACTTGACTTTAACATCAGGTAGCCTAAATAAAGTAGATATATGCCACCCAAGATCATTAACACCTGCTGCAACCAGGCCACTTTCTGAAACAGGAAATGTAAACCACTGAGCGCACAGATTGACCAGAGCAGAATACTCAACGAAATCCCGATAGCTGCAAAGAGCGCATGTTTTCTGGACTGTCTTATCGCACTTTGTGTTACAAAGAAAAAGTCTGGTCCCGGGCTGATCAGGGCGAAAAAATGAATAACAGCGATACCGAATAATGCGCTCATAAAATTTTTAATATCAAGAATTGGAGTCAAGTTTAAAATGCGCTGAATCAAGATGCCATATTTAATTGAGCCAGATATTGTTCCAAGACAGTTTTTGAAGTCATTTCCAGCAAAGGTGCAAATTGAAGATTGGCTGCGCGAAGTGTAGGTATAGCAATATTAGCCTGTCGTAATTCACCAGTATGGCCAATCAGCCATTTTTCCAGACTGTCACTGGCTATTTCGGGATGAAATTGCAGGGCCAGAATATGATTACCCACACGGAAAGCCTGATGCGGATAAAGTTTAGAGCTGGCCAGTAATTCAGCCTGTGCAGGTAAATCAAAAGTATCACCGTGCCAATGCAGGACTTGAATATCTTCCAGAGCTTGCAGCGGATTATTTTCAACAGAAGCAAGGTTGAGTTTAGACCAGCCGATTTCTTTGGTATGCCCGGAATAGACTTTGCCACCCAACGCAGCAGCAATTAATTGAGCCCCTAAACAGATACCTAAAGTCGGTAGATTTCTCTCTAAACGAACTTTAAGTAAGTTTATTTCCTCTTGTAGGAACGGGTAGTCTTGAGTTTCATAGACTCCAATAGGGCCTCCAAGAATGACTACTAAGCCAGGATGCTCAAAAGCTTTGTTAAGAACATCAATGCCGGCTTCAAAATAGCGGACGCGTAAGCCGAGCTGATAAAAAACATCTTCCCAAGCGCCTAAGTCTTCAAAAGCCAGATGTTGAATGGCATATACAGTATCGGGGAGGTGGGCTAAGTTCAGCATAGTTTTTTGATATCAAGAGAATGATTTAATTTAACGTGAATCAAAAGCAAAATAAAAGGCTTTATCTACCGATCCTGTGCAAAATAGAAAATAATGGGTATCGGTGCACTATCAGCAAGTAAGTAAAAATTTTCGTGTGATCGCTACATCAAGCATTTCATTTTTTCTTTTGTATAAGAAAGGGAGTAGAGTAAGGCTGCCGTACTGAATAAAAACAATAAGGTCATCAGGAACAAGGATATGCAAAATATACGTTTATATGTCGATCAAAATAGAATCAGCCCTTATGCTATGTCGGTCTATGTTGCCTTAAAAGAAAAGGGTTTAGATTTTCAGGAAATCGTGATTGATTTAGATCAGCAGCAACAGAAATCTGCGGCTTATCAAGCCATTTGTCCAAGTGCTAAAGTTCCGTGTTTAACGCTAGATCATTTTAGTCTGTTTGAATCATGGGCAATCACTGAATACTTGGAGGATGTCTTTTCAGCACCTAATTATCCAGCTTTATATCCTAAGGAAATTCAAGCCAGAGCCAAATGTCGCGCCCTACAAGCCTTGGTCAAAACCGATTTTATGCAAATCCGTCAGCAGATGCCTTCTGATTCGGTATTTCATCCAGCAAAAATATCTACACCTCTTACAGCTCCGATAACTGAAGAAATTCAGCGCTTGGTGAATGTGGCAGAACATATGCTGAAGGACATATGGTTGACTGAACACTGGTCAATTGCAGACTTCGATTTGGCCTTTATGTTGCATCGTTTGTTGAGCCATCAGGTGAATCTTCCTGTGAAAATAATAGGATATGTCGAGCGTAATTTTAAGCGTGCTTCGGTACAGGCGTGGCTGGCAGAACATGAAAAAGCCAAAACTTTAATTTAATGCCGACTGATAAAACAGTTCATAAAAAACCTACTTAAATAGATAAAATTCAAGCGTAATATGAATCAGAACAAGACTTGAATGATGCTGAGGATGCATGTCCTCGTTGAATAAGAAGGAAGGAGTAGCCGGTGGGGAATTCACATCATCATGAGCATAGTCATGTCAACGTGACTGCAGACAATGCCAGAAAATTATCGATAGCGCTGGGATTAACCACCACTTTTTTAATTGTGGAAGTAATTGCCGGTTTTCTGACCCAAAGTCTGGCTTTGCTCTCTGATGCTGCACATATGTTTACCGATGCTGCCGCACTGGCTATTGCACTGGTGGCTATCAAGATCGGACAAAAACCGGCAGACAATAAACGGACTTTTGGTTATCAGCGTTTTGAAATTCTGGCTGCCCTGTTTAACGCCTTGATGCTGTTTGTGGTTGCGATTTATATCTTGTTTGAAGCTTATCAGCGTTTGAGTCATCCACCAGAAATTCAAAGCCTTGGCATGATGATTGTTGCTGTTTTGGGGCTGATCATTAACCTGATTTCCATGAAAATTCTGGTGTCCAGCAGTCAGGAAAGTCTCAATGTCAAAGGTGCATATCTGGAAGTGCTGAGTGATGCACTGGGATCTGTAGGCGTGATTATTGGAGCGTTAGTGATTTATTTCACCGGCTGGATGTGGATTGATACACTCATTGCAGTATTAATCGGATTTTGGGTATTGCCAAGAACCTGGGTTTTGCTGAAACAGAGCATCAATATTCTGCTTGAAGGTGTGCCGGAGGAAATTGATATTGAAAAATTACGTCACGATCTTTTGGCGCTTGACGGGGTCGAGGATATTCATCAGCTCAAGGTCTGGGCGATTACTTCCAAAAAAGTCATGCTGACTGTGCATCTGGTTGCGCCGAATGTGGATTATCAGAAACTGCGTCATCAGGCCTTTGAGATGCTCCACCATGAGCATCATATTACCGAGATGACCTTGCAGATTGAAGCGGAAGATTGTCCGCCGGAACATCGGGGACAATCCTCACATCAGCACTCACATGCCGAAAGCCATCAGCATTGAAATTGAATAGTCTTAACAGCAGAAATATTTTTTATTTTTTTAAAAGTGAGCGAATCACATCCAGATAACTTGGCGGAGCATCGACATACTCACGCTCCCTTAACATCTGGTGCATTCTCGCCAGCTTTTGATGCGGAACAGAGGCCATTAAATGATGTTCAATATGATAGTTCACATGAATCGGGGCAACCAAAGCACGTGCCAACCAGCCTGCACGAGTAGTTCGGGTATTGCTAAGGGCAGAATGACTGGTTTCTAATCCGGCATGTTCAGCCATGGCGCGGATGCGGATGAACAAAGGAAATGGAGTGATATAGGCGAGAGGCCATAATAAATACAGTTTAGGATGGCCACTGACCCACAGTGCAGAAAAAATTGCTGCATTTGAGATGAGCATACCGGAACTATTCTTAAACAGATTCTTTGCTAACTCTAAATTGCTGCGATCACCACGCGGAATTGGCTTGGGGTCATTGGAAACACTCCATTCCAGTAATTCAAGATCCATTAATACTCGACCTGTAAGGAACTTAAGTCCAGATTGCCCATTCAGGTCACGAAAGAATTTCCTGAATAGTGAGCTTTGAGTAATGGGGAAATTTTTTACCAACCCCAAGTCAGGATCATCTGGCTGCGAGGTTTTAGCATGATGTTTCAGATGATAAGGACGATACTTGCTGACATCATTCCAGATCGGGCGTGCACAGAGCCAGTCGGTCAAATGAGTGTTCAACCATTTGGTTTTGAACAGGCTATGATGTGAGGCATCATGCATCAAAATAGCCATCGCAAGCTGGCGTCCCGCAAGAATGGCCAATGCCAGCGCGCACATCAGGACTTTCCCCCACGTAGGTAAATATTCCCAGCTATAGGCGACCGTGCCAAAGGTCATGACAATTACGGTCCATGTCGAACCTACTGCCCAGACACCGTGCAAGTCTGAGGTCGTGGTGAGTTCTTTAATTTCATCACGACTAAAAAGTTCTGTGACACTGACCTTGCTGTTCATTCTTCTGCCTATATTTAGTTCTTATTACTATATTCAATATATTTGGATGAAATATTACAGTCAATTTATTTTTGTGTATAAAAAAGAAATAATTTAGAGCCCTTGGTCTTTAAAATAGTGTTGCCATAAAAGTTGTCCCTGTTTTTCTATTTTGCGGACTGCGAGCTCAAATTGTTGTCGAGCCTCGGTATCTATCCATTCTGCAGGAAGCAAAGGGTCAGCACGTAAACTAAATAGGGCAGACTTACCTAGATAAAAGGCACTTTTTGCAGCCTCTGCTAAAGTCAGATTTTGGTAATTCTCAAACCAGGCGTTGATATCATGCTGTACTACATGATAGGTCTGATGTAGCGCTTCGATATCCCATAAATCACGAACTTCAGTTTCACTTTCCAGCTGACTGACTTGGAAAAAACGTGCATCAGCATCTAATCCAAACCGGATTACAGCTGTTTTTAATGTGCTTAGACTCAGTGTTAAATTATCTGGACGAATAAAAACATTTTGTTCCAATTCCTGAAAACCATAATAATGCAGCGCTTTTTCCCTTCTAGATAATGACGTACGATCTACGCGCCCTAAAGTACCCGTATAGACCAGTACATATTTTCCATTCCATGTGGTCACAGTTTGTATATAGGGTTGTTTGTTTAAACTGATAAAAGAAGTATCGAACTTTTTTTCTAGCAACTGATACACACCGCGCTCTACAGATTGAATGACATTTTCCTGATTTAATCGGGCCACAGCGACGCGTATGCCATTCTCAGATATGCCTAATAATTCAGCAGCCGTTAATATCCGCCTAATAGAGAGGGCTGAGTCTTTCGAAGCGTAGAGAAGGTCTAAAACAAGATGACGTGCATTCAGTTTATAAGTCATGAAACGATATCGTAATTAAAAGAATTGAAAGTTTTGAAGTTTATTTACAATAGCACTTTGTTGTGAATTACCCAAAAAATGTCGGGGTGAAAGTAGCTAAGACGTGATTTTTAGAGATACTTTTTATCAATCAAAATTTTTAGAATTTAATAAAAAAACCCTTATCTTTCGATAAGGGTTTTTCGTATTCTGGAGCGGGAAAGGAGACTCGAACTCCCGACCCCAACCTTGGCAAGGTTATGCTCTACCAACTGAGCTATTCCCGCAATGAGGTGAATTATAGAGAATTCCACAGCAGTGTCAACTCTCTATAAATCTGTTTGATTAATTAATCAGCACGTCGCCAGACCGTACCTTGACGGGTATCCTCAAGAACAACACCTTGATCAAGTAAAGATTGACGAATCTCATCCGCACGGGCGAATTCTTTGGCTTTCTTGGCATCCTGACGCTGTTGAATCAAATCTTCAATTTGTTCAGGTGATAGTCCCAATGCTTCCTGACCAATGTCAGATTTGAGGAACTCATCTACATCTTGCTGTACCAGACCGAGAATATTGGTCAGGTGACGTAAAGTTGCATAATAAATCGCTGCTTGTTCCGCATTTTCTTCTTTTACAGCACGATTCAGTTCTTTATTGATTTCGAACAATACCGCAATCGCTTCAGGCGTATTGAAATCATCACGCATAGCGGCATTAAAACGTTCAACAAAAGCCTCATCCAGAGTTTCAACCAGATGATCACCATAAACCGCTTGATAGGTTTTAAACGAGTGATAGAAACGAGATAAGGTATTTTTTGCTTCTTTTAAGGCAACATCCGAGTAATTCACCGGGCTACGATAATGGGAAGAAACAATGAAATAACGTACCACTTCCGGATGGAATTTTTCAATCACGTCGCGAATGGTGAAGAAATTGCCTAAAGACTTCGACATTTTCTCGCCATCGACATTAATAAATCCGGCATGCATCCAGTAATTGACATACTGTTCGCCAGTAGAAGCTTCAGATTGTGCAATTTCATTTTCATGGTGCGGGAAGGTCAGATCAGCACCGCCGCCATGAATATCGAAATGATTACCCAGGCAGCAGGTCGACATTGCTGAACATTCGATGTGCCAGCCCGGACGGCCATTACCCCAAGGGGAAGCCCATGACGGTTCATTTTCCTTGGCATGTTTCCACAGTACAAAGTCAAATGGATGTTTCTTTTCGACTTCAACATCGACACGTTCAGACGCACCCGCTTGCATATCTTCCAGTTTACGGCCAGAAAGACGACCATATTTGGCAAACTTCTCGACCTCAAAGTAGACATCACCATTATTGGATGGATAAGCCGTACCATTGTCGACCAGGTTGCTGATCATATCCTGCATCTGATTGATGTAATCTGTTGCTTTAGGTGCTACATCAGGTGCAAGGCAACCCAGTTTGGCAAAATCTTCATTCATCGCATCAATAAAGCGACTGGTCAAATCCGAGATACTTTCACCATTTTCATTGGCACGTTTAATAATCTTGTCATCAATGTCGGTGATGTTGCGCACATATTTGACCTTCCAGCCTTGGCTGCGCAAGAAACGGATAATGTAGTCAAATGCAACCACTGTACGTGCGTGTCCTATATGACAATAATCATAGACCGTCATTCCACAGACATACAGGTCAATCTGACCTTCAACACGAGGTACGAATTCTACTTTTTTGCGTTGCTCTGAGTTATATAGAACAAATGGTTGCATAGCTGTTCAAAGGACTTCAAATAAAAGGATGATTCATCTTAACCTAAGCATAATTATTCATAAAGATAAAAGCGTAAAAAGCCTCAGTTATTTAGCCTAGTTAGGTAGTAACAATGATTGAGAAAGAAAAGATTTCTGGACTGAAATGACAATAATGAATTGGTCTTTTCAGGGGCAGTGTTTGCGAGGGGAATTAAGGAGTATTGGAATGAGGATGTTCTTTTATGAATATAATTCATTAAGACAAGCGTGAGGATATTCTGATAAAAAATAAAAACAAGCACAGTCTACAGTTTCAAAAATGGAGCAAATGTAGAGGTGGATATACCTGGCTTCGCAAGTCAAATACAATCGAAATATATTAAAAATACGTCGAATCTTATACATTTAGAAATCTTGCAATTGCATAGCTATGCTAAAATTGCGAAAATTATGCCCATCAAACCAGAGTTTTTCTCTGTCCTTAGCGTAGGTAAACAGGCTTTGAATCCACAAAAAACAGCGAATCAGCTAGATTTCCAAAAAGTCGCACTTGAAACACTGCGCATCGAAGAAAATGCGTTACAGATTTTAGCAACACAGATTGATGACCGTTTTAGCCGCGCATGTGAGATTATTCTGCAGTGTACCGGCCGTCTGGTGATTACCGGAATGGGCAAGTCGGGTCATATTGGCCGTAAAATGGCGGCGACCTTTGCTTCGACCGGAACGCCATCGTTCTTTATGCATCCTGGTGAAGCAGGTCATGGTGACTTAGGGATGCTGGTGTCAGGTGACGTGCTGATTGCAATTTCAAACTCGGGCAAGAGTGATGAGATCATGATGCTGATGCCCCTGATCAAGCATCTGCAAATTCCCCTGATTACCATCAGTGGTGATGACCAAGGTCCCATGCCACAAAATGCTGATGTAGCTTTGACGCTCGGTAATATCCAGGAAGCGTGTCCACTCGGTCTGGCGCCAACTTCAAGTACTACCGCCACACTGGCTTTGGGTGATGCTCTGGCAGTAGCTTTGCTGGATGCTCGCGGCTTTACTTCAGATGATTTTGCACGTTCACATCCTGCGGGTGCGTTGGGTAAGCGCCTGTTGTTGCATGTAAAACATCTGATGCGTACTGGAGCCGATTTGCCGAAAGTCTCGCCAGATACGCCGATGAACCAGGTTTTATACGAGATTTCAAATAAACGTCTAGGTTTGACCACAATTGTTGATCAAGATGACCTCCTGCTCGGTATTTTTACAGACGGGGACTTACGCCGCTTAATCGATAAACAGCAAGGCTTTGATGTCAACCTGGCAGTGCAAGACGTAATGATCAAGAATCCGTTGACTATTTCTCAGGAAGAACGTGCAGTAATCGCGCTGGAGCGTATGAATGAGCATAAAATTAATCAATTTGTAGTTGTTGATGATGCCAATAAAGTCATTGGCGTGATCAGTATGCATGACCTGATTCAGGCTGGGGTAAATTAATAGATGGCATCTTATGTATTGTTAGAGCAGGCACGTCATATCGCAGCACTGGTGCTTGATGTCGATGGTATTTTAAGTGACGGTTTTGTTACTCTGACTAATTCGGGTGACGAGATTAAATCTTTTGATATTCGTGATGGTCTGGGCATGAAACTGGTTCAGCAGGCGGGAATCAAGGTGATTATTATCACCGGTCGTCAAAGTCGTATTGTTGAAAAACGTATGTCGGATCTGGGTGTTGATCTGGTCTATCAGGGCCGTGAAGATAAAGGCACAGCTCTGCGTGAAGCATGTGCACAGCTTAACATTGATCCTGAAGATTGCCTGTACATGGGTGATGATTGGCCTGATCTGTCTGCTTTTGCCATTGCCGGCATGAAAGTGACAGTGCCTAATGGTCATGTCGAAGTTCGCCGTCGGGCCGATCTGGTCACTCAAGCCTACGGTGGTCGCGGTGCGGTTCGTGAAATCTGCGACATGCTGTTAATGTCCAAAGGCATGTACCAAGAGTTACTTGAAAAATATATTCGTGCACCTTATTAATAAGTCCTATCTTTTGGATTAAGTACACCGCTTATGGATACTAAAGTTTTATACATTACGGCTGTGATTATTGCCGCAATAAGTGGTGGTTATTACTATTACAGCGGCAAAGGTAACAAGCTGCAGGCAGACTCTGCACGCAGCATGACCTATTCCGCTCAAAATATTAACTTAACCCAGACAGATGAATCAGGCCAGGTGTCGGTTCGTGCCCAAGTGGATCGACTTGAGCAGAATCTGCAGCTAGAAACCTCAAAGCTGGAAAATCTGCGAGCATCGACTTATGACAATGGTAAAATCGATGCCACTTTCTTTGCCAAAATGGCGCAGGGTTATGATGACAATACAAAAGTTGTACTCTCTCAAGAAGTGCTCGCCACCAAAATCATGCAAAATGGGAAAATGCAGTTCCGTACTGAAGAACTGACCGCTTTTCCGAAAACACGCGAAATTGAAACAGACAAGACAGTGATTGTGGAATCTCCACAGGCTGAATTTGTCAGCCAGGGTCTTAAAGCCAATCTTAATGATGGTCAATACGAATTCTTTAATATTCGAGGAAAGTATGAACCAAACTCCTAAAGCCAAAATGATGCACACTTTCCTGAAGCGTATAACGCTGGCGACTGTGGTTGGACTCGGTTCAATCACTGCTTTTGCGCTGCCATCTGACCGTAACCAGCCAATTACCTTGCTGGCTGACCGCGCGACTTTTAATGAGCGGACTGGTGTAACGACTTATTCTGGTAATGTCATTATTGAACAGGGCACCATGAAGCTGCAAGCCAATTCGATTGTGGCCAATCTGAACAGTAAACGCCAGATCAGCCTCATTACGGCGACAGGCAGTCCGGCACAGTTTCAGCAAAAAGTAGATCCGGACAAAGGTCTGGCGAAAGGTCAGGCACAAAAAATTGTCTATAATGCCGAAACAGGCATTATTACCTTGTCCGGTAATGCTTTCCTGCAACAGGATGGTGCCAGTATTCGCGGTACAACTTTAAAGTACAGCATGAATAAAGGCGATATCGAAGCCACAGGAACTCCAAACAAGACTGGTTCTTCTTCAGGCCGTGTACAAATCGTGATTCCACCGTCTACTTCAAAATCCTTCCCGGGAGCGCGTGATTAATGGAACAATCGCAGCAGGTTCAGACCTTAACCATTAAGCATCTGGCGAAAAATTATAATAAGCGCTGGGTAGTCAAAGATGTATCGTTCAGTATGCAAAGTGGCCAGATTGTGGGACTGCTGGGCCCAAACGGGGCCGGTAAAACCACCAGTTTTTATATGGTTGTTGGTCTGGTACGGATGGATAAGGGCGAAATTTATCTGGATGATCTGGATCTTTCCGACCTGGCCATGCATGAGCGGGCACGTAAAGGGATTGGCTATTTGCCGCAGGAAGCTTCAATCTTCCGGAAGCTGACGATTTCAGAAAATATCATGGCGATTCTGGAAACCCGTAAAGAGCTGACCAAGGCCCAACGTCAGCAACGTCTGGCAGAGCTACTGGCGGACTTTAAAATTACCCATATTAAAGATTCCTTGGGAATGAGTGTGTCCGGCGGTGAGCGACGTCGTGCTGAAATTGCACGTGCCTTGGCTGCTGATCCTAAATTTATGCTACTCGATGAGCCTTTTGCCGGTGTCGATCCGATTTCGGTTGGAGATATTAAGGATATTATTACCAACTTGAAAGATCGGGGTATTGGCGTGCTGATTACCGATCACAATGTCCGTGAAACACTGGCGATTTGTGAACATGCTTATATTGTCAGTGAAGGTGCAGTGATTGCTGAAGGTACACCGGAAGAAATTCTGGCGAATGAGACCGTGAGAAAAGTTTATCTGGGTGATGATTTCACTGTTTAAATGTCTCTTACTTTATAAAAAACCTGCATCAGATTTCAATTGTCAGATGCAGGTTTTTTAATTAGCGGCAAAGAACCATTGCATTCAATGTCCTTGCCGAAGAAGAAAAATGAGTAAAAAACAGGCAAGAATGCAAGTTTCCCGGATCTGATGATTTTTAAAGCCTTTCAAAACAATCGAGTAAAATCAAGACTCTCCTTGGAGAGGCTTTTTATTTGTCTGTACAAAGCGGGTATACTGCAACAGTAAGAGTTTAAAGCCTGAAGTTATGCCATTTACCATTGCCAGCCTAGTCAGTTTTGAGGAAGATATCAAAAAAAGCCGCTTTCAGGCCTTTGCTACCCCTGTTGAAAATGAGCAGGAGGTGAAAGATTTTCTGGAGGCTTATCGTGATCCAAGCACCACACATCAATGCTGGGCCTGGAAAATTGGTCATCAGGTACGCTTTAATGATGACGGTGAACCTTCAGGTACTGCAGGACGTCCGATACTGGCGACTATTGAGGGTAATGAACTGACCAATGTGCTGGTACTGGTCAATCGCTGGTATGGCGGAATCAAGCTGGGAACAGGAGGCTTGGTGCGAGCCTATGGGGGTTGCGCTGGACAATGCTTGCTATTAGCAGAAAAAATTGAACTGATTGAAAAGAAAAAGGTGCAATTTTCCTGTCAATTTAATGAGTGGGCCATATTCCAGTATGAATTGAATCAGCAGCAAATCGATTATCAGGAAGAATATACAGCCGAAGGTGTGCAGGTCAGCGCCTTATTTCAATTACATCAAATTCAACCCTTTGCCCTGAAAGTTCAGGATGTGACGCGTGGCCGGGAACAATTAAAAATTATTGAAGAAGCGACAGATGACTGACGTAGATCCATTACTGAAATATCGTGAGCAGCATAAACATCGTCTGAACTATATGCCTTGGCTGTACTGGTCCTTAAAGCCAAAAAATCGCGGTTGGGCAGAAGCATGGCAAAAGGAATATCAGGCTTATCTGATGGAGATGGAAACCATCGAGATTGGTGAAAACTGTTTTATTTCACCACTGGCACATATCTTTGCCGAGCCGGGGCGCAAAATCATCATCGGTGATAATACCTTTATTGCCGCAGATTGCACCTTGCATGGTCCACTGGACATTGGGAATGAAGTGGCGATTAATCATCACTGTATTCTGGATGGCGGTCGGGTAGGGATTAAACTGCATGATCAGGTACGTATCGCTGCTTATTGTCATCTTTATGCCTTTGATCACGGGATGGATCCCGAGCAGCCAATTTATCAGCAACCGGTGCGCTCACAAGGCATCGAGATCGGCCGGGATGTGTGGCTAGGTGCACACGTGGGTATCAAGGACGGAATTAAAATCGCAGATCAGGCTGTGGTGGGAATGAACAGTATGGTGACCAAGGATGTTGAAGCGCGTGCAATTGTCGCCGGAAATCCGGCTAGATTGATTCGTTATCGTGAATAAGTTTTTTGAAGTCAACGGTTTGAAATAAAAGTTGAAACGAGTAGAAAAATAGGTTTAGCGATCTATATTTATTCACATAAAAGTTAACATATTTCAATTCAAGCCTTACAGATTTTGCTGCACATTTTTGAATGCTTATGCTAAGTTAAAAATAACTAAGAAATTTTTATCATAACTAGAGAGGCTAAACATGAAACGTGTCATTGCCTGCATTGACTCATCCCCATGTATAAACGCGCTGGCAGACGCAGCTGCATGGATTGCCAAACAGACTGGCCGTGAACTGGTCTTGTTACAGGTTCTGGATTATTACCCTGCCAGTTATCATTTAGGGGAAATCAGTGGAGTGATTGGCTTTGAAAGTAACGCCATGTTACTGAAAGAGCTGGCTGAACTTGAACAAAAACAAAGTGAAATCGCGCTGGATTATAGCAATAATCTGCTGCAGCACATTTCTGAACGGATTCTGGCAGAACATGGTATTCACACCACACACATTCAGGAAAAGGGCGATTTTCTGGAACAAAGCTTCCAGATTCTGCAGCCTGATGATATTGCGGTGATAGGCTTGCTCGGCGAACGTTCAGCTGAAAAAAACAAACCAATTGGCACCAATGTCGAAAACTTTATTCGTGGGGCTAACTGTACCGTCATGACAGTCGGAGAACAGTTTAAGCCACCGACACGCTTTATTTTTGCCTATGAATATTCACCCACTTGCATCAAGATGATGAAACGGATTGCAGAAAGCGATTTGCTACGCTTATTGCAATGTCATCTGTTATATGTCGGTGATCATGCTGAAATTCTGAATGAACCTTTGCAATATTTAACTCAGGCTGGCTTAGAGGTGGTACCACAATATCGCTATGGTGATGTTGCAGAAAATATTTTGTCCTATCAGCAGGAACAGGGGATTCAGCTGATTGTGCTTGGCGCATTCAGTCACAGTAAAATCCACCAGTTCTTCTTAGGAAGTATTGCAACCACAATTTTCCGTAATTCCAAAGTTCCTTTGCTGGTTGCCAAGTGAGAATTGCAAAAGATTGCCAGGTGCGGAGTCTAATCGTAAATTGTTACAGCTTGAGTTAAAAATGACCAGAGTTATCCTCATATATTGTGGATAACTCTGTGGTTAATTTTTATAAGTATATATTATTTATAAGAAATATCGTATTGGGTGATTTTTGCTCTTCTGCTTTTATTTAACAATCGCGAGTGCGAAACCATCATGTCCTTTGCTACCAACCGTCTGTAAAGCAGTACAGGACAAGATACGTGGATGATTTTGCAGGGCTTTAAACATATCGCGAATGCCTTCAATACTTGGCTTTTTATTGTCCGGATTAATGATCTCGCCAGCACGAATCACATTGTCCAGAAAAATAAGCGTACCTGAATGCGACAGGTTTAAACTGAGTTCCAGATATTCCGGATAACTCTGTTTATCTGCATCAATGAAGATAAAATCAAAAGCTTCAGTGTCTTCAGGCAGGGCTTTAAGCACGTCTGCTGCACGGCCACATTTAAGTTCAACGGTCTGTTTGAGCTGGGCACGGTCAATATTTTCCTGACCCATTGCCGCATGGGTGTCACGTCCTTCAATGGTCAGGATATAACCGTCATCCGGCAAGGCACGCGCCAGCCACATGGTGCTATATGCTGCAAATGTGCCGAGTTCCAGTACACGTTTACACTGGTTCATCTGGATCAGCATCTGCAACAACATGCCTTGATTCGGTGCTACAGCCAGATGATCAGGAAAACCGTGCGCGGCAGTGTTTTCCAGAGTTTGATTCAGAATAGGGTCTTCAGGAATTAAATGTGAATCAATATAGTGATCAATGTCTGTCCACATTTGTTGCATAGTCTTGGCACCTTGATTGTGATGCCTGCATTTTAAACTTTTCGCGGCAGAGCGCAATTTATTGTTCTGTAGGTGATGATTTTTTAAACTACACAAAACTCACGAGGGGTTTTGTGTAGCAGGTGTCATGACTTAGTAATTACACATTGAGGAATTCCGCCCCAAACTCGGCCCCCAGGTACGGTAACCTTGGGTATCGATATGGATCTGACCTGAAGCATACATGCCGAGTCCCATATTCAGACTTTGGCCATGCTGAGCCCAGAACTGACACAATTTGAACTTGGTATTTTCAATATAGGCATAGTCTTCTGCCTGCGGATATTCTGGTCCAATCCGGAAATCAATGGCAGAGTTATATAGATGACGTGAAGAATTGGCACCACCGGCACACTGGTTCAAAGGCAGATCGCGATAGACTGAAGTCACTTCAAAATCAGTCAACACATTGGCTGCAATCAGATATTTAAACACTTTTAAAGTCGGTATCTGATTGGCCCATAATTCCCGACTTGGGATCATGTATTGGGAACGGCCACACTTGGCCCAGTCACGTGCAGTACGCATCAACTCAAAACTTGGAATAATATTACCAACGCCATGACGTTCAAGAAAGACTTCATACTCACGTACGCGCGCCAGGTTATCCAGAGATGAAACCCACTGGGTATAAACATAAGGAATAGTTTTAGGGTAGGCTTTACGGTCAAACTGCACACGTTCTTGGGGAATATAAATCCGTTTTCCCGCGGGCTGTGCAGGGTGTTTTGTGGCAGTAGTACAGCCCACAAAAACAAGAGGGATTATACAAAGACTCAATAATCCCTTTGCAAAATTCATCATTTATACAATCAGATATTTATAAATAGCGCTATTTTAGACTAAATGTAAGGAGAAATTTGGAGAATATTGCAATGAAATGTGTGCAAAGCGTATAAAAAAGATCAGCATATGCTGATCTCTTAAATTTAAAATAATTACTTTTCAAGATATTGCAATTTATCTGGTTTGCCATTCCATTCTTCACGGTCGGCTGGTTGCTCACCAATTTGTGTAATGTTTGGCCACTTTTGCGACAGTTCAGCATTTAGTTCAATAAAGACTTCCTGACCTTCAGGTAATTCATCTTCAGAGAAAATTGCATTTGCCGGACATTCAGGTTCGCATAACGCACAGTCGATACATTCGTCCGGGTTAATTACGAGGAAGTTAGGACCTTCATAGAAACAGTCTACAGGGCAAACTTCTACACAGTCTTGATATTTACATTTAATACAATTTTCAGTGACAACGAAGGTCATGGCGACAGCTACCTAAACAATATGGTTCTAATTACGAATACTGTATTTTAGGCAAAAACAGGGGGAACTAACAATTCCTTTTATTGATATTTGTTATATATAGGGCTGTTAAATTTGAAAAAAGGGAGAATACCGATGAATTGTGTCTCTCATCGGTATTCTTAGCCCATTGACCCCATGCCAGATGAGGTCTAGGGTCAAGAATTAACTTGGCTGTTTGAGCAGATCTTTGAGTGCATATAACTGCTGCAAAGCTTCACGCGGACTCAAGCTATCCACATCGATATCATCAAGCAAGTCTAGTGCAGGCGACTCTTTCTCAATTTCGATGATACGTTCCACAGGTTCAATGATGTCGGGCATCGCAAACAGGTCATGCTGTGGACTCCGAGGTTTGACCTGATGCTGCTTTTCCAGAATCTTCAAGCGGTTTTGTGCTTCTTTAATCACTGCAGCTGGAATACCTGCCAGTTTGGCGACCTGCAAGCCATGACTCTGGCTGGCTGGTCCAGGCTGTACCTTATGCAGCAGAATCAGGTTACCATTCAACTCTTTGGCGGTGACATGGTAGTTATCAATTCCCGGTTCCTTGCCCAGTTCGGTCAGTTCGAAATAATGCGTTGCGAACAGACATAGACATTGAATGCGTTTGGTCAGATCCAGCACACAGGCCCAGGCCAGTGACAAACCATCATAGGTACTGGTTCCACGACCAACCTCATCCATCAGTACCAAAGACTGACTGGTAGCATGATGCAGGATTTGCGAAGTTTCGGTCATTTCCACCATAAAGGTGGATTTGCCTGTCGATAAATCATCGGCAGAACCAATCCGGGTGAAGACACGGTCAACCGGACCTAAAGTTGCAGCTTGCGCTGGAACATAGGCACCACAATAAGCCAGTAGTACGATTAATGCAGTCTGGCGCATAAATGTGGATTTACCCCCCATATTGGGACCGGTAATGATGGCCATCCGATGGGCAAAATCCAGTCGGGTATCGTTTGGGGTAAAGGCTGTTTTACTCAGGGACTCTACCACCGGATGTCGTCCGGCAGTGATACTTACACCAACTTCAGGACTGAATTTTGGACGCGACCAGTTGCGTAAACGTGCCTGATGGGCAAAATTCGCAATCAGATCAATCTGAGCAATGGCGCTGCTCATCATCTGTAGATTGCCAATATCCTGTCGTAACTCATCCAGCAGCATTTCAAACAGCATTTTTTCACGGGCCAAAGCACGTGATTCACTGGATAAGACTTTATCTTCAAAGGCTTTCAGTTCAGGCGTGATATAACGTTCTGCATTTTTCAGGGTTTGCCGGCGGATATAATGCTCGGGTGCTTGTGCAGCCTGCGCGCGGGTTAACTCAATATAATAGCCACTAACGCGGTTATAGCCGATTTTTAGGGTGGGAATGCCGCTCTGTTCACGTTCCTTGATTTCCAGATCAATCAGGAACTGACTGGCATGATCGCGAATCTGTCGCAATTCATCCAGTTCACTGTCAAAACCTTCTGCAATGACATTACCATCACGAAGCAGGACGGGTGGATTTTCGACAATGGCTGACATCAGGCGTTGATGCAGACCATGGAAGTCGCCTAGTTCTTCATTGAGCTGTACTAAAAGCTGGGACTGCTGCTGACTCACAATCGGTTGCAGGGCATGGCGTAAAAATGGAATTTGCGCACAGGCCTGACGCAGTTGCACTAGATCACGTGGACGGGCACTGCCAAGTGCAATACGGCTCAGCACACGTTCAATATCGCTAATCTCTTTAAGGACCAAACGTACAGGCACTTCATGGAAACCTTGAAGTAAGGCCTGGATAGCATCCAGGCGCTCATCCAGCAGGGCAGTATCGCGTAAAGGTTGCATCAGGGTGCGACTAAGCAGGCGTCCACCCATAGCAGTCTGGCAATCATTGATCAGTTGGAATAGCGAAGTACCATGTTCAAATAAAGGTTCAATCAGCTCCAGATTGCGGCGTGTCACTGGATCCAGCGCAATAAAATCTGAACTCTGTTCTAGCTGAATCGTGCGGATATGCGGTAATGCCGTTTTCTGGGTTTCTTTGGCATAATGTATTAAAGCTGCAGCGGCTGCTTTGGCCAAAGGTAAATGATCAATCCCGAAACCTGAAAGCGTGCTGACGGCAAACTGGTCGCATAAGGTTTTTTGCGCATTGTTCAGGTTGAAGTCGACATCGGGACGTTTGGTGACCGAGATATCCAGTTGCTGTTTGAGTTGTTCGGTCAATGTCGGATCAGCGATATTTTCATCCAGCAGAATTTCGCTTGGCATCAAACGCGCCAGTTCAATCATAAGCTGGTTAAGATCATAATCCTGCTGCTGGACTTTAAATAAGCCGGCGCTGAGATCGAGAAGTGCAATACCAATCTGATTCTGCTGAATACATAAAGCCACCAGATTCGAGCTCTGATGTGCACCGAGCATGGCATCATCGGTCAGGGTGCCGGGTGTAATAATTCGCACCACACCACGCTCAACCGGTCCTTTGCCAGTAACCTCGCCGATCTGCTCGCAGATCACCACGGTTTCACCTTTTTTGACCAGACGTGCCAGATAACCTTCGGCTGCATGATAAGGCACGCCCGCCATAGGAATCGGCTGACCATTGGCTTTACCGCGATGGGTCAGGGTGATGCCTAAAATCTTGGCTGCCTTGTGTGCATCTTCAAAGAACAGTTCATAAAAATCACCCATACGATAGAACATCAATGAGTGCGGATGCTGCATTTTTACTGACATGTATTGCTGCATCATGGGCGTTAAGGTAGAAAGATCAGCCATAATTTCTGAACTGGTCATTAAAAATAAATCCTTTCAACAAGAGATAAATGCAAATACTGTGCAATAGGCTATGCAGGAAAATTTAAAGCAGATTTTCAGTCAGACCCGTCTCATATGATGGAGTGCAAGAGACCGAAAATGTGAAATGAATCTGCTGATTCAATTCAGCTTCAAGCTATATTGTAGCAAGTCTATCAAATTTAATTTTTAGAAAGAAAGGAAATTCTAAGGGAATGTTGAAGTTAGGGTCCCTGATCTGTCGCGATGAGTTTTTATATATCCCATCTGTATTTTTTTTAAAAATTAACCACCGGATGCGAACATGCGGTGGTTAAGATAAATCAAGAGGATAATTTATTCTGGATCATAAAGACCGAGGTCTGAGAGATGTAATCTGAGAATCCGGCGCAATTCCAGCACGGCTTCAGGCGTTTCCTGAATCGAGTGGCCGCCCTTAATGACCTTGTTGGATACAGCACCATTTAGATAAGCACTCTCATATGAAACAATATCATCGCTCATGAGCTTGGTATCTTGCGTATCTACGGTATTGCCGATAATAGAATGAAATTTGATATTTTTAGAAGGCTGAATATCCTCAGTTAATGCAGTAAATTTTGAATTTTCACTGAGATCGCTCGGACCATTTTGAATCAGGTCATGTCCCAGTTCTTTAACAAACCCCTTTAACCCGATCTCACCTTGCAGGGTATCGGCAAAGGCACCCAAAAATGCACCCGGTATCCGGATAATTTTACGGGCCAGTTTGGTATGCCAGCGATCGGCATATTCCGTTCCACGATGTGGGGTTGCCAGGAAAATGGCCCGGTTAAAGTTCGGAATAGGCTGCATTTGCAGGCGTGCTTTAAATAACGGATTATCCTTAAACTGTGCAATGCGGGTATTTTGTACCAGCTTAAATGCATCTTGGGTAATATCGGCCTGACTGACCATTAAACGGGCAATCACACCTCCCATGCTATGTCCGACCAGTACCGCATCTTTTTTGGCTGGAGTATTGTTCGCGATCTGGGCAAAGCCTTGCTGAACCAGTGCATTAATTTGAAAACGGCTTTCCAGAATCGGCATATTGGTTGAATAAAATACCTGCCAGACCTGGAAATTTTCCCTTAATACCGGATCACCCATAATATCATTGGTCAGACGAATCCAGGCTTCAGGACTACTGGCCAGGCCATGAATCAATACCAGCACTTTCTTGTTCGGATTATACGGTTCCAGCATGTACAGGTGTGGCATGCTCAGACTGTCTTCGCGATTAATCAGGGTCAGATAGGCTAAACGCCCCAGATTGTTTTCGGCTAGCCATAAACCGTAGGGCGCTGAAAAGTTGGCAGCCAGCGCATATTCTTTTGAAGCAACCTTTATCTTTTCATGTTTATAAGGATCATGTAGTTTCAGGTAAAATTCCGAGGTAGATAAAATCTGTTCAGTCGAATTTGCTGATTTGGGTACCGCAGTGATAGTCGTGGCCAGATATCGCGCTGAATGAATATTGGGATTTATGCCATTGGAGTATTTGTGCTTGAGCGGATCGGCAATATATTTTTTATCCTGCTCAGACTGCTGTTCTTCTGGTAAAACCACTAAAAATTCTGAACCAAAACCATCACGACGGGTAATGGAACGCAAGCCTGAAAAGTTCATGTTATAGGTAGACATGAGCTGTTCAATAGTCTGGTTTTTCAGCTGCGGAAAATTTTCCAGATCAAGGGTGTAGATACTGTCGCCGACTTGAATTCTTTGGCCGGAACGTTTGGTTTCATAACGTTCAGCATAGCGCTGAATCAGATGGGCAATTGCCAGGTTATAAAAATCACGGATCTGGACCTGGCGGTTATCAAAAATACGGTCTTGTGGTGCGCGCTCAGTTTTGAACAGATAGGCATAGCTATAACGAATGCTTTTATCCAGCATGGTGAGCTGCTGATCCAGACATTTCTGGATATTCTGTTTTTGCAGCTGCTGTTTTTCCTGTGACCGGGTTTTGCTCAGAACACTGGTATTACACTCGGCTGACTTGGCATTTTGCAAGGCATTCGCCAGATACAATTCACTTGCTGTAGAAAGTAATTGTTCATCTAAAATCTGAGGAATATCTTTAAGATCATCCACACATTCTTCAGGCTGTTCAACACAGACCTGTGCTTCACGTCCGGTCATGGACAATACATTCAGACTGGCTTCGCTGAGCTTGTCACGGGTCAATATACTGTCACGTTCATTGTTGAGTGTGACATTAACGGCCTGTTCCTTAACACTGACCACCTGACAGCCGCTGAGTACGCTGGTGATGAGTAAAGTGCAAAGTATTAATCTTTTATTAATTTTCTGAGGCATAAAAACTTTTCACTAAATCAGGCTGTAAAGCGGAGTAATGTTTTGTATTTTACTAATTTTTTCTCATAAAAATAGACTGCCGTAGCAGTCTATTTGTAATCAGAAAACAGAAGTGTTAATTAAGGTGTAGCAGGGGCTGGTGTTGAACCAGGATTTGCCGGAGCTGCTGTGGAGGTCTGCATGACTTGCCATACATTCCAGCGACCATTATTTTCAATTTCCTGAATCAAACGGTCGGCTACTTCAGCTTCTTGTGGATATTTGGTCTTATAGTTGCTTAAGGTCTGAATGGCATTTTTCTTATGCTCTAAGGCAATATAGTTATTGGTTGCAGAAAGATAGGCTTCCTGAACGCCTGCTTTCATGGCTTTATCCAGATATGGAATCGCTTCACGTTGACCGCCACCTTCAGACAGGCCAAATCCGAACCAGAAGTTGACTTCAGGATCATCTGGATTCACTCTCAGAATGCGTTGTGCGTAGGTCAGGGACTTGGTTGTATAAATTGAACCCAGATCCAGATTGCGTCCCATCACGCTGGCTTTAAAAGCACGTAACAAAATATCAAAAGAAGCATTTGGACGGGCGGCTAGAGTATCCAGCTGCTGGCTGACGTCACGCAGTTTGGCTTCAAAACCACGGCGTTCCTGACGATCACTGAAACGTGGTGGATAATGGCGTGCCTTGCCTTCGACCATTTGCAGGAAATCATCGATTTCAGTGATATCGATTTCATTGTCATTTGCCAGCGCAGCATAACGCATAGTCCGGGTATTGCTGTCCACCGTCGGAATAATCAGTTTATTGACATCTAGCGTCAACTGCTTGGATGGATCATTCGGGTCTGTCACCACCATCTTGGTTACAGGTTGGGCTGCAGCTTTTTGCAAATGCACTTCAAAGAGAGGCGGTTCATTATAATTAAAAGGATTTAATGCATAAAATGGAGGAGTAATAGCCGGTTCAACAAAAACAAATTCTTCCGATTGTTTTGATGCAGACTGTTTTTGGGGCATAGTTGAACACGCCGCAATGCTGAGTGTTAAGCAAGCAAGTGCCAAGGGCTTAAAGGTCATAATATTCGTCCATTCTGTTATTTTTTAAAAACAGCCAAGTACATAAATAGCATGACTGTCAGTCTATGAAAACTATAACGGTCATGCAAGTAAACCTGTGTTACAGAGCTAAAGCCAGATTCAGGCTTTGGATTGGCTGGTCTGCGCTTCACATTCACGACGCGCTTCTTCCAGAATCTCCAGCTCTTTTTTACTCAAAGGCTGGTTATCTTGCTGCTGCTTGTTAAAGGTCGGATCTAACAAAGAAAGGCGATTGCACAAGTTGTTCATGCGCTTTTCATTTTGTTGAATACGATCCAGCAAAATTCGCATACCTTCCAGAATTGGGTCAGATTGGTCTTCAGTGGCTGCATAAGGCTGGAAACCAATACTTTCTGCATAGTCGCGGCGACGCGCTTCAGCATCATCTTTGGGTTTGTCTTTGATAATCAAACGTGCCGGGTTGCCTACAGCGGTAGCATTTTCAGGTACGGCTTTGGTAACTACTGCATTAGAACCAACCTTGGCATTTTTACCCACAGTAAATGGTCCGAGAATCTTGGCACCGGCACCGACCACCACGCCATCTTCTAAAGTCGGATGACGTTTGCCTTTATTCCAGGTGGTTCCACCCAAAGTCACGCCATGATACAGGGTGACGTCGTTGCCAATCTCTGCAGTTTCTCCAATCACGACACCCATGCCGTGATCAATAAAGAAACGACGGCCAATTTTTGCACCCGGGTGGATTTCAATACCCGTAGCAAAACGGCTGAACGAAGACAACGCACGTGCAGTTCCTTTATAGTCTTTATTCCATAGCTCATGTGCCATGCGATGCATGATCAGTGCATGTATGCCTGGGTAAGTCGTTAAGACTTCTAAAGTATTGCGTGCTGCAGGATCGCGCGCAAAGACAGCTTGTATATCTTCTTTGAGCTGTTTCAGCATTAGATTTGATCCTCGTCCTGTGATGATGTTTTTGAAGATTTTTTCCAGGTGCCGTTATTCAATGCCTGAACACGGCTGAAAATACCACGAAGTAAATGATATTCCATACGATCTAATTGTATACGTCCAAAGAGACGACGCAAGCGTAAAGGCAATAATCTTGGATTTTTTGGGTCCATAAATTCAATTTCTGCCAGCATTTTTTCCAGATGTGGATAAAACTGCTCCATCTCTTTATGGGTCACCAGCGGCTCATCCCATTCCATTTCAATGCCATCAATGACCTGCATGGTAGCTTTGGGATCACGCGGATGTTCCACCTGATCCAGTGCAGCCATGCGCAGTTCATAGCAGATCACTTGTATTGCTTGCGCAACATTCAATACGCCGTAGTCGGTATTCACCGGAATAGTGAGGTGATAATTGGCCATCGCCAGCTCTTCATTGGTCAAACCACGGTCTTCACGGCCAAACAGAACTGCTATTTCCTGTTGCTCTTGAACCACAGCTGAAAGTGCTTTTTCAGCAGCAGGACGAACATCCAGAAGTGGCCAGGGAATTGTACGGCTACGTGCGCTGGTACCGAAAACGATCTGGCAATCTTTAATTGCTTCTTCGAGTGTGTCGACGATTTCAATCTGTTCAATCAGATCAGTCGCACCAGCGGCCAGCGCATCAATATCCGGATGTGGATAGGTTTTTGGAGCGACCAGTACCAGTTTGCATAGGCCCATGGTTTTCATGGCACGTAAGGCACTGCCGATATTGGCAGGCAGGGTAGTATTAACCATGACAATACGCACATGGGAGAGATGTGCTGAAACAGCAGCATTGTCAATTTGACTCATGAGGATTCCAATTTTAAGGTTTTTTAAAGATCAGGATTTATGAATATTGGGGGTTAGACTCAGCTTCATATTGTGCCAGAGCATCGTCCATACTCATGCCAGTTGGTGGCGCAGGAACATTTATCGGCTTGGCCTGTTCATAAGACACGGCTTTGGCAGCTTTGGACTTGACCTGATATTCAATGTGCAATGCTTCTTTACCAAAATAGTCACGCAATTTGGCTAAGAGTTCATCCAGTGGCGCGACCTTCCAGCTTAACCCCAGATGCAGTTCAGTGCTTGCATAGTCATAATCCAGATATAAAATCACGGGAATATGAGCGCTCATATCCACATTGGTATAAGGCATCAGAATGTGTTGCAGGTCGCGGCTAAGCGTTTTGCTGTAATGTGCCACCTGCAGGGTAATCTTGATACTATTGGCACGTTTCTGGCGGATTTCGTTCAGGCTAAAAGCTTTGGTCAGACGTCCCATCGGACGGTCAAAGCCTTCACGCTCATAGATTTCACCTTCGATTACCACGACTTTATCGAGCTGGATGACTTCTTTAAAGCGGTTAAAGCGTTCGTGATTGGCTGAAATCTCAATCCGTGCCGTACCATCATCCAGGGTCATCATCATGCGGTTCGGGAAGTTGGCAATATCCACGACTAGTCCTGCAAACACGGTGGTGACACCACGACGGGTAGGTGTCAGTTCATTGATCTGACACGGTACAAAAGCTTTCAGCTCATTACGATAGACATCAATCGGATGTCCAGTCAGATACAGACCAAGTGTATCTTTTTCACCTTTGAGGCGAACTTCATCTGCCCACGGCTTAACCGGTTTGGCAGGTTTACGCTGAACTTCCTCAACTTCACCAAACAGGTCCATGATACCGGTTTCACGGTTCTGGCGAGCCTGATCTGCAGCCTGCACTGCTTCAGGGAGCTGTGCCATCAGGTCGGCACGCTCGATGCCCAAACAGTCTAACGCACCGGCGCGAATCAAGGCTTCTAAAGTCCGTTTATTGATTTTTTTCAGGTCAATACGGTGACAGAAGTCAAACAGGTCTTTATATGGACCATCTTTTTGACGTGATTCAATCACTGACTGCATGGCCGCTTCACCGACGCCTTTAATCGCTCCTAGACCATAGACAATGGTTTTCTCATCGGGAGCATGGAACTGATAGATCGACATATTGACGGATGGTGGTAATACTTCCAGATTATTCTTGCGGCAGTCATCAATCAGGAACACGACGTTATCGGTATTCTGCATTTCCGAAGACATCACCGCTGCCAGGAACTCAGCGGGATAATGCGCTTTCAGCCATGCCGTCTGGTAAGCAACAAGTGCATAAGCTGCCGCATGCGATTTGTTAAAACCATAGCCGGCGAATTTTTCCATATAGTCGAAGATATGGTTAGCAGTAGCTTCATCAATATCTTTTTTCGCAGCACCTTCAATGAAGATCTTACGCTGCTTGACCATTTCCTCAGGCTTTTTCTTACCCATGGCACGACGCAGCAAGTCCGCGCCACCGAGGGTATAGCCGGCACAAAACTGTGCAGCCTGCATGACCTGTTCCTGATAGACCATAATCCCGTAAGTCGGCTCTAATACGCCTTCTAGCAGGGGATGCAGATATTCAAAATCACCGCCGTGCATACGGTGAATAAAGTCAGGAATCAGATCCATTGGACCCGGACGGTATAATGATACGAAAGCAATAATCTCTTCAAATTTACTTGGGCGTGCTTCTTTCAGCATCTTTTTCATGCCCACGGATTCAAACTGGAAAACCGCCGTAGTATTGGCTTCAGCAAAGACCAGATAAGCATCTTTGTCATCTAGCGGGATATAGGCAATATCCAGCGGTTTATCGCTCTGGATGCGTTTATTGATATTTTTAACCGCGTCTTCAATTACGGTCAGATTACGCAGACCCAGGAAGTCGAACTTCACCAAACCGGCAGCTTCGACATCGTCCTTATCGAACTGGGCAACACGTGCAGTACCATCGGCATCACACATTACGGCTGAGTAGTCAGTCAGTTTGGTTGGTGCAATTACCACACCACCGGCATGTTTACCGGTATTCCGGGTAATACCTTCAAGCTTCAGCGCCATTTCCCAGATTTCAGAAGCATCTTCATAATCCGGGTTGGATGGATTGGTAACCACATCTTTCAGTTGCGGTTCTGCTTCTAAGGATTCTTCCAGGCTTAAGCCCAAAGGCTTGGTCGGAATCATTTTGGAAATACGATCGGCCAGGCCGTAGGATTTACCCAGGACACGTGCAACGTCTCGAATCGCACCTTTCGCCGCCATGGTACCGAAGGTGGCAATCTGGGAAACTGCATCTCGGCCATAAGTACGGGCGACATAATCAATCACGCGGTCACGACCGGCGATACAGAAATCGACGTCGAAGTCGGGCATAGAAACACGTTCCGGGTTTAGGAAACGTTCGAATAGCAAGTCATAACGGAGTGGATCAAGGTCCGTAATTTTTAAACTATAAGCTACAAGAGAACCGGCACCTGAACCACGGCCAGGACCCACTGGTACACCATTACCCTTGGACCATTGAATGAAGTCCATTACAATCAGGAAGTAACCCGGGAATCCCATGTCCAGAATAATCTTGATTTCAAAGGCCAGACGTTCATCATAAGGTTGACGGATTTCCGGCCAGTCCTCACCACGTTGTTCAGGTGGATACAGAAAGTCTAGGCGTTCTTCCAGACCGACTTCACACAAATGGGTGAAATAACTGCCAATGGTATGACCTTCCGGAATCGGATAGTCTGGCAGGTCATTAAAGCCCAGTCGTAGGGTAACATTACAACGTCTTGCAATATGGAAGGTATTTTCAATTGCGGTTGGAATATCCGAGAAAAGCTCTACCATTTCTGTTGAGCTTTTAAAATATTGTTCAGGGCTATAGGTTTTAGGACGGCGATTGTCACCCAGCACATAACCATCTGCAATACAGACACGTGCTTCGTGCGCTTCATAATCTTCGCGTGCAATAAAGTGCACATCATTATGTGCGACTACACCGATATTATATTTTTTGGCGAGTTTGACCGCTTCTTCAATGAAAAGGTCTTCATTAGGACGACTTGTACGAGTAAGCGCTAAATATACGCGATTACCAAATTTTTCTACCCATTCCTGGAGTAAAGGTTCAGCTTTATCGGGGTTTGAGGTAATCAGCATTTTGCCGACATCAGATTGCATACCCAGCAATACAATCATGTCATCGTGTTGGTTTAATATCCAATCTTTCTGTACGCAAGGAATATCAAGCTGCTGGCCGCTAATATAACCTTCAGAGACCAGTTCAGTCAGGTTGCGCCAGCCTTTGTTGGTCATGGAAAGCAGGGTGACACGATGTTCGGCATCATTCAGGCGGATTTCAGAACCCAGAATCGGTTTAATGCCTTTATCCAGGCATTTTTTATAGAATTTGACTGCGGCATGCAGATTAGACAAATCGGTTAGCGCGAGTGCTGGCATCTCGTCATTAGCAGCAGCTTTGACCAGGTCTGGTATCCGTACGATGGATTCTGTAATCGAAAATTCTGTATGAATACCAAGATGAACAAAGTGCATAAATAAGTCCCTGCAAAAACCACTCGATAGTTTAGCACGGGATTTATTGTTTCAGTCTGAAATTGAGGGGAAATGGCTAACTTTTAGGTCGAGTTTAAATTTGATTTTTTAAGCTGATTATTTATTTAGTTGTTAGTAGATATTTTCTTTTACTTTTGACGGGTCAAAAGTAACAAAACCCCTTTATTGATCTGATGGTATATCTCTGTACCACAGATCAACAGGCGACTTCCTGTCGCTGTGGCACGTATCAAATGTGTATTCGAGTTTTTCTTTAAAATATAGAAACGAAGTGGGTAGCTATTCTGAAAACAATAAAACCCTCAAAAAGAGGGCTTTATTTACTCAGAGAATTAACTTAACGAAGTCGGGATAACCAGTCACCCACACTCTGTACAATCTGCACCAGGATCAATAATACAATGACAGTCATGATCACCACTGAGGTATCAAAACGCTGATAACCATAGGAGATTGCCAAGTCACCAATACCGCCAGCACCCACAGCACCTGCCATCGCCGTAGCTCCAATCAGGCTAATGGTGGCAGTGGTCAGGTTTAGAATCAGTGAACTATGCGCTTCCGGTAGAATAAATCTAAAAATAATCTGCATCGGTGTTGCACCCATGGCTTGTGCAGATTCGATAATACCTTCGTTGACTTCAAGCAGAGAGTTTTCTACCAGACGGCCAATATAAGGGCCGACATAAATAGTGAGTGGCACAATTGCAGCCCATGTGCCAATAGACGTTCCAACCAGAAATTTCGTCAATGGAATGACTGCAATCAGCAAAATAATGAACGGAAGGGAGCGCAGCGCATTCACAATCGGATTTAGACCATGATAAATCACACGGTTTGGTAGAATTCCATTCGGACGAGTAACTAACAGAGTAATCGCCTGAATAAAACCCCAGATACAGCCAAACAGCATCGCAAAGAACACCATGTGGAAGGTTTCTTGCAGTGCGGTCACGAACTGGTCCATCGACAGCGAGCTTTTCCAGAAAGGTGCAGTAATCGTGGTCAGCCACTGTACAATTAACTCTCTCATTCCTGTACTCCTGCCTGATCTACCTGTACGCCGTGATCTCTGAGATATTGCAATGCAGCATTAATTTCTGTGGAATTACCCAGAAGCTGAATAAACATCTGACCAATTACAGTGCCATTAATTTCAGTCATATTGGCAAACAGGATATTCAAACTGATATCAAACTGTTTGATGACGCCTTGAATCACGGTTTCCTGGGCTGAGCTGCCCAAGAACTTTAAACAGTAAATACTGTGATGATTCTGGTTTTCCAGATTATTGAGAATATTTACGGGCAGGTTTTGCTGGAGCACCGTCTGGATAAAGTTTTTCGTGGTTGGATGCTGCGGCTGACTGAAGATCTGCAGGGTAGAGCCTGTTTCAATCACGTCACCTTTTTCCATAACTGCGACATAATCACACACAGTTTCAATTACATCCATTTCATGGGTGACCATGACAATCGTAATGCCTTGTTCCTGATTAATGCGCTTGAGTAGTTGCAGTACAGACTTGGTGGTTTGCGGATCGAGTGCTGAGGTTGCTTCATCACATAATAGGATCTTTGGATGATTCGCTAAAGCACGGGCAATCCCGACACGCTGCTTCTGACCGCCAGACAGTTCATCTGGAAAAGCATTGCGTTTATGTTTCAGGTCAATGAATTCCAGTAGTTCCTCAAGACGCTTTTCCCGTTCAGATTTTTTCCACCCGAGCAGCTTCATTGGCATTTCAATATTGGCAGCAACCGTTTTGGTCTGCATCAGGTTAAAGTGCTGGAAAATCATGCCGATCTGGGTACGTTCCTGACGCAATGATTTGGCATCCAAAGCAGTAAAATCTGTACCATTAATCATCACCCGGCCTGAAGTTGGTCGTTCCAGCAGGTTAATCAGGCGAATCAGGGTGCTTTTACCGGCACCACTGTAGCCAATAATGCCAAAGATACTACCAGTCGGAATCTGCAGGTTGACCCGGTTCAGGGCATGTAAGGTCTGGCCCTTCAGCTCATACTGTTTGGAGATGTCTTTAAATTCAATCATAGTGTCAAATACTGCATCACGTATAAAAAAACAGGCAAGTTATCCTTGCCTGTTTTGAGTATTGATTATTGTATTACTTCGCTTCGGTCAAATAAGTTACCGGTTTGTTTACCGCAACTTTTGTACCGCCAAAGTGTTCATCAACATAGGCTTTCACAGCAGGAGTATGATACAACTGGCCAACTTTTTGAAGTACAGGATCATTTTGACGATCGGCTGCAACGGCTAAAACGTTCACGTTCATTTTGGTGCTTTGATCAATGGCTTCATAGTAAATCGCATCTTTCAGTACGTTCAGACCACCTTCCATTGCCAGGGTATTACCCAGAACAATCGCATCGACTTCGTCTTTTACACGTACTGCTGTTGCCATTTGAATTGGCTTGATGACGATCTGTTTCGCGTTTTCAGTAATATCAGCAGGCGTACCTTTAACCAGATCAAAGTTTGGTTTAAGTTTTACCAGACCTGCAGACTGTAAGAGTAACAGTGCGCGTGATTCATTTGCGCCGTCATTAGGAATGGCAATTGTAGCGCCAGTTTTAAAGTCTTCTACTTTTTTCACTTTACTTGAGTAAATCCCCATTGGCTCAAGATAGGTTGTAGAGAGGGGCGCGATCTTTTGTGTATTGGCATCGTTATAAGCCACCAGATAGGCATAAGACTGGAATGCGTTGACATCAATTTCTTTATTGGCGACAGCATTGTTCATTGCAACATAGTCAGTGAAGTTTTTCACATCCAGCTTGATGCCAGCTTGCTTGGTTTCAGGGAGGGTCGCGATATAACGCCATACGTCAGCGTCTGAACCAGTCGATGCCATGGTCACGGTTTGCAGTTCACCTGAGTCTTTGTTTTGTGCTGCATCCGTTGCAGGGGCTTCTTGTTTTCCGCATGCAGTTAAAGTCAATACAGATGCACTGAGTAAAACGCCAAGTAGCTTTTTCATAAGGATGTCCTAACTTTCATATTGCCTAAAGTATATGCAGTGCAATGTGATAATAAAGTGGAGATTTATTAATCACTGTATGAATGATGAGGCACGACGAAGTTGTTATTATTCGTAGCATCAGCATTTGCATCACTTGTAAATTCAGTGCAAGTTATGGTCTTTAAAGCTTGAACTATTGAGGAGAGAAAATAGAAAACCAAGCTTAAAGTCTGCATTGACTTGTCCTGAGCATGTCAGCATCTTAGCAATAAATATTTATGCAATATAGTGCATAAAGTTAGGCTGCTTATATGGAATTTGGGATAGTAATTTGAGTGTTTTATAAAAATATCAATAAATACAATATATTATTAAATTTTAATTTGTTATCTACTTGATATATGTATAAAAAACCGCCTTTATAATATTTTATCTAATATAAATCACATATTTGGATATAAATAGTAAATAAAAGGTGAATGTGTGATTTTAAACATGAATAATACAATAATTGCGATGTCTTACTCATGTTTACCATAATTTTAGTTTGCCGCTAAAAATTGGAAGGGTTGAGTCACTTGGAAATTTGCGTTGGCTTTACCTGAGTAAGTCGTGGACTGATCAGGCCCTAAGCTTAACTTTTTGCTTTGACCATCATTAAAGTTAATCTCTTTGAGATCGACCCAAAAGACATTGGGTGACACGGCAGATTCAAAGAAATATAAACTGCGTTTATGGTCGACCACAGTACGCCAACGAGTTGATGAAATATTTGGTTCTTCTGCGGTATTTAAGCCAAAAGGTACAGAAGCATTACGAATAACACTAAAAACACTGGCCAGTGCATGTTTGCCATCGGCTTTTTTAGGGATTGCATTGATATAAAATGAAGCACGTGCAAAACGGTCTGCCGCTCGATTGGTCCCTGGGAGCATCACCGTTCCGCCAATTTGTTTCCAATATTGGTTTAATGCCAGTTGTTGATCAAAGGTCGGAGAGTTGGTCATCACTTGGTACTGGCGACTGTGATGAATGACTTGTTTGCCTTTAATGTACTCAATAATGGCACTGTCTCCAGTGGCATCTGAAATAGACAAATGAAGTGTCGCTAAGCGATTTTCGCCGGGAACTTGATCAGTAACTACTGTAAAAGGTTCTTTTTCTAAAAATCTAACCGCTTCTTCAACTGTGGCAAAGTTATCTAAAACATATTGTGCCCAAAGTGAAATACTTAAAGTAGCTTGATTCTTCTTCGTTGACTTTGGATATTCAGATTCGACTAACCATAATAAATTGGCAGATAACCCTTTTTCATTGACACCATCTGTTGTGGCAATGTCATAGCCTGTAGTCACAACGCTGCCATATTTGGCTGTCCACTTAATAGAACGAGGTCCTGCAAGACCGTTGCGTTTGACATTATTGGGCAGTATCCAAATATTTGATGCGACATCGACTTTCCAGTCCATTGAACGTGCTGTCATGATCTGTTGTTCATCACCTAAATACACAACGCGGGTACATGCCATAGCAACCTCGGACATTAGGAATAAACTAGTGAGAAAGAAAGTTTTTTTCATCATATTTTTCATATAGCTGCCTTGTATTTATTGTTGCTAAGATAGTATATCGACTTCATACAACGCTGTTCAGTGTGAGTATTGTTGCAGTAGTACAGCTAAACGTTTATTGATGTCTTAGGGTTTAACAAAATGGAATATGCAAATAATCTGAGCGCATTTTTTCATACAGTACATGTTTAGACAATGGATGATCTTTTGGTACGAATGGATGCTCAAATTCACGAACCATTTCCATACCAATTTTTTGCATGACATGTTCTGAAGGTGTATTGATGCTTGCGGTAAATGAAATGACTTTCTCGAGTCGCAGGTTTCTAAAAGCATATTTCAGTACGGCTTTTGCACCTTCGGTGGCATAACCTTGTTGCCAATATTGTGGCAGTAAACGCCAACCAATTTTAGGGGCATCGGCTATTTCAAATTCAGGTGGATGTACGTGTAGTCCAATAAAGCCAATAAATTCGCCTGTGCTTTTGAGTTCTACGGCAAATAAGCCCCAACCGCGTTTTTTAATATCTGCTTTGATACGTTCTAGAAAGGCAGTGGCTTCTGTGGCATCGAGTTTTTTCAGGAAGTAGCGCATGACGTGATCGTCTGCACACATTTGTATAAATGGGGCTGTGTCGGAGTCTTGCCATTGGCGGAGGATAAGGCGAGGGGTTGATATATTGATCATATTTCTTTCAAAATTGTGGTTACACTATTTAAATAATTAATTTTAAATTTATTTAATTCAAATTATAACAAGTGTAATAGTGAAGACTAAAATCATAAAAGACTTAACCGTAGGTTATCTAGTTATTATTATTATCATGTCAATTATAACCTACTTTTTAATCTATCCATTAGCAATCGATAAGGGTGCAGCCATAGCAACGATGTTTGGTTGGTCAGCAGGTCTTTTTGCGCCATTATCTGCTTTTGTTTTACTAAACGCTTGGAAAGAGCAAAATAATTTTATGGTTAAACGGGATCTAATGATTGATGCATTGGAATATTTGGATGAGGCGACTAGAGCAATAGGACAAATATATTGGTTGATTTATATAAATGAAACTAAAAATTATTTTTATCCTTACAATGAAAAAAATATACCTTTAGACCTACATAAATTTATTATGGATGAACACACAATTTTTGTAAAAAATTTAGGTAAATTTCAAAAAGTTGCATTGAGGATTTTAGATAATGCCAAGTCCAAGGAGTTTGATGATCTATATGAAATCTTGAATAAACTACATGATGAAATTATCTATGCTTTAGATATGAAAAATAAAAAAATTAAAGTCGATATTCAGACCTATGATGATAAATTTCCATATTTATATGATTACTATCATGATCTTCTTAAAAAGAAAGAAAATTATGAAAAACTAGCTAAAGATTATCTTATTGCAAAATAAGAAAAACCCCGAACGAATCGGGGTTTTTCTTAATCAAAATTAAGATTAAGTATTTTCACGAGCAATGGCACGGTAACCAATATCTTTACGGTATTGAACACCGTCAAACGTCACTTTTTCGCAAAGTTCTAACGCTTTTGCTTGTGCTTCACCAATCGTATTACCGAGTGCTGTCACACAAAGCACACGACCGCCAGCAGTCACAATGTCACCATTCTCAAGTGCTTTCGTACCTGCATGGAAAACTTTCGCATCAGTCATTTCAGTGTCTAAGCCTGAAATTACATCACCATTGCTTGAAGTTTCTGGGTAGCCCTTAGACGCAAGTACGATACCTACAGTTTTGCGTTCATCCCATTCAGCTTCAGCAGGAAGTTTACCTTCGATACCCGCTTGAACCAAATCAACCAAAGATGATTTAAGACGCATCATGATCGGTTGGGTTTCAGGGTCGCCAAAACGACAGTTAAACTCGATTACTTTTGGTTGACCTTTGTCGTCAATCATCAAGCCAGCATATAAGAAACCAGTATAAACGTGACCGTCTTTTTTCATACCTTCAACGGTAGGACGCATCACTTCATTCATGGTTTTTTCAAAGACTTCAGCTGTTACGACAGGCGCAGGTGAGTAAGCACCCATACCACCAGTGTTAGGACCTTGGTCGCCTTCAAAAATACGCTTATGGTCTTGCGAAGTCGCCATTGGCAAGATGTTGTCGCCATCGATCATACAAATGAAAGATGCTTCTTCACCTGCAAGGAATTCTTCGATCACAACACGAGAACCTGCATCACCAAACTTGTTGCCTGCAAGCATGTCATCAATGGCATCGAATGCTTCTTGATTGGTCATTGCAACGATTACACCTTTACCCGCAGCAAGACCATCAGCCTTGATCACAATTGGCGCACCATTTTTCTCAACAAATGCTTTCGCTGCGTCTACTTCAGTAAATACGTCATAGAAAGCTGTTGGAATGTTGTGGCGTTTAAGGAAGTGCTTGGCAAAAGCCTTAGAGCCTTCAAGCTGTGCAGCAAACTGCGTTGGACCCCAAATTTTTACATCCGCTTCACGGCAAGCATCAACCACACCATTTACGAGTGGTGCTTCAGGGCCGACAATAATCAGTTCAACTGCATTGTTTTTGGCAAAATCAATAATCGCAGGGTTGTCGAGAATGTCTAAAGCGACATTTTCACATTTATTTTCAGTTGCAGTACCTGCATTACCTGGCGCTACAAAAACTTTTGTAACTTGATCGTCTTGTGCGATTTTCCACGCCAATGCATGCTCACGACCGCCACTACCCAAAACTAAAATGTTCATCTTTAGAATAATCCTCGAAAATGAAATTCCCAAAGCCTAATTCGGCTTAAAAATCATTAACATCTTAACGCAAGATGCAAATCAATACAGACATAATAAACCCCCCTTATAGAAAGGAGGGCTTATTTTAAAATTTTACAACTTAGTGGCGGAAATGACGCATGCCAGTGAACACCATTGCAATACCAGCCTCGTCAGCTGCAGCAATTGTTTCTTCGTCACGCATAGAACCACCTGGTTGGATAATGCACTTGATACCTGCTTTTGCAGCGTTATCAATACCATCACGGAATGGGAAGAATGCATCAGATGCCATTACTGCACCTTCAACCACTAAGCCTGCATGCTCAGCTTTGATCGCAGCAATACGAGCAGAGTTAACACGGCTCATTTGACCTGCGCCCACACCAATCGTTTGGCGGTTTTTCGCATAAACAATCGCATTAGATTTCACGTATTTCGCCACTTTCCAAGCGAAGATCATGTCGTCAATTTCTTGCTCAGTTGGTGCACGTTTGGTCACAACTTTAAGGTCATCTTTCGTGATCATACCCAAGTCTTGATCTTGAACTAACAAACCGCCGTTTACGCGCTTGTAGTCAAGTTGTGTAGCACGTTCATCAATCTTCGGAAGTTCACCACATACCAGGACACGAACGTTTTTCTTCGCGCCAGTGACTTCAAGAACGCCTTCAGCAATGCTTGGCGCAATGATCACTTCAACGAATTGACGGTCAACAATCGCTTGTGCAGTTTCAACGTCTAATTCACGGTTGAATGCAATGATGCCGCCGAATGCAGATTCTGGATCAGTTGCATAAGCAAGATCGTAAGCTGCTTTGATACCGTCTAGAGACACCGCAACGCCACATGGGTTAGCGTGCTTAACGATCACACAAGCAGGTTTCGCGAATGATTTAACACACTCAAGGGCAGCATCAGTGTCCGCAATGTTGTTATAAGATAATTCTTTACCTTGTAACTGTTTTGCAGTTGATACAGATGCTTCAGTTGCGGCTGGATCTACATAGAAAGCAGCAGATTGATGCGGGTTTTCACCGTAACGTAAATCTTGAGCTTTATTTAACTGTGTGTTGAAGGTACGCGGGAATTTATCCGCTTGACCTTCTTCTTTACCTACGCGAGCGCCTAAGTAAGATGCAATCATGCCGTCATATTGTGCAGTATGTTCAAATGCTTTCACTGCCAGGTCAAAACGGGTTGCATAAGATAAAGCACCTTCCGCTTTAAGCTCAGCGACAACTGTTGCATAGTCAGATGCATTTACCACGATACCTACAGAAGCATGGTTTTTCGCAGCTGCACGAACCATTGTTGGACCACCGATGTCGATGTTTTCAATCGCATCAGCAAGTGAACAGTTTGGTTTTGCTACCGTTGCAGCAAATGGATAGAGGTTAACAACAACAAGATCGATCGCATCGATATTGTGTTCAGCCATCACAGCTTCGTCTAGACCACGACGAGCCAGGATGCCACCATGAATTTTCGGATGTAGCGTTTTAACACGGCCGTCCATCATCTCTGGGAAACCAGTGTGCTCCGAAACTTCAACTACAGCGACATTATTGTCTTTCAACAATTTGTAGGTACCACCTGTAGATAAAATTTCTACCCCTAGAGCAGCAAGTTCTTGTGCAAATTCAACAATACCAGTCTTGTCAGACACAGAGATTAAAGCGCGTTTAATAGTCATGATCTTCGTCACAGTTTTCAAGGAACAGATTAAATCTAAATAGCTAATTTACAGTCAAAAAAAATGCCTGCGGAAGCCGCAAGCATTTTATCATTTATTCACTCATTAAACCGTGAGCTTTTAACTTTTTACGTAAAGTACCACGGTTGAGTCCGAGAATCTCGGCAGCACGTGTTTGGTTACCACGTGTATATTCTAGAACTACAGATAGAAGAGGTTTCTCCATTTCTGCCAGCACCATGTCGTATACCTGAGATGGTTGCTCGCCTTGTAGTTGCGCAAAATAATGGCGAACTGCGCGATCTACGTGGATACGTAAAGCAACATCAGATTGTGCAGTAAAAATAGGAGATTTGCTATTCATGCGAATTAATCCGAAAAACAAATATCACTTGGGTAAAGTGATATAAAAAGTGGTCTAGAAATTGAAATGAACTCCGCTTTAGATCCTAAAACCGGAGTTCTAAAACTTAATCATTGCATTGAGCCAATAGCTTGACACATCTCAACGTTTTGGTCGAAAAATAAGCGTAACAATAGTTAAAGTTTTGTTACAGACCAAAATCAAAACAAAAAAATCTGCACGATACGCAATAAATTTTATAGCGCATTAGGCAAGACTGTATTTGTTGTGAAAAAGTCGCGAGGAGTTGCAGCACATAGCTTTCGTGGCGCGTATCATACCATTGTCTAAGCAAAAGTGAGCAAGAAAACTGCATTTTTTTTAATTTTTTTTAACTTTTTAATACTTTCTCGGCAGATTAAGGGCGAATTATTTCCAAAGTATAACGATCAAAGCTTTTGCGATCGACTGGAAGCTGAAATTTGAATTTAAACGGGCTATTTTTCGGGATGCGTTTGATATTAACCAGACTTTCAACCAGATATTCTTCTGAAGATAAATTGTAAGTTGCAATAACTTCACCGCGGCGTTCCAGATTAATTCTTAAAATCGGTAAGGCCAGGCTACGGTCATGGAAATTGATCAGCTCACCGCTCAGTTCAGTTTGATTTTTAGCAGTGGCTTTAAGTTTGACTTTATTGGTCTGAATCAGCGTATAGTATTCTTCCAGATTGGAACAATTAAACACGTCACATGTACTATTAAAAACCAGACTCATAACATGGCTGTTTTTAATATATTGCGGATTGAACCAGAAAAATTGAAACAGTAGCAGGCTAAACAGTAAAAGATTGATCAAGCTCCAACTTATATAGTACAGAGGCCCGTGCTTGGTTTGTTTGTTTGGCTGATCTTCCCAGATCATGCTTGGCAGTGCCGAAATCGGCTCGGTACTAAAATAATTCAGGTTATTTAAATAAGTTTGCAGATCAATATTAGAATGTTCAACTTTCTGATCAAAGATCTGTAGCAAACTATGACGATGATGTTGCTGTTCAGGATAGTAATCACCTGAGCTGTTTTCAATGTCAGTTTTGCCAGCTTCGTTCGAGTTTGGTTGAGATTGAGCAGTTGGGGTAGTGACCGAATTTCGGGCTTCGGTCACCAAATGCGATAAGGCATTAAAGGAAGTTGTACATTTTGGACAGCAAACCATACCCTGCGCAACGGTAAGTTGAGCAACTGTGACCTTGTAAATAGTGGAACAGGTAGGGCAATAGGTTCTTTTGTCACTCATGGATTATTTATAGGCTCATTCATTCTTATGGCGTTTACCCGAGATGCGGCACCAGTGCTCGTCTCGTTTTTCTACCTCTAATATATCAAAATAATTTGAGTAAATGCTAGTAACATCAGCCACTTGCTCTTCAATCACTCCTGCAAGTGCGAACTGCCCCTCAGATTTGATTAAAGTTGCGAACTCAGGAGCCAACATCATTAGCGGTGCTGCCAGAATATTGGCAACAAATACGTCAGCTTTGGTAGTACCGAGTTCTTCTCGAAATTCTTCTGGCAAGCCGACATAAAGTTTATCCAGAACGCCATTCAGCTCAGCATTTTGCTGGGTGGCCAGTACCGCTTGTGGGTCGATATCAGTGGCATATGCTTTTTTTGCACCTAATAGCAGTGCAGCTACCGCGAGAATACCTGAGCCACAACCGTAATCGATGACGATTTTATCTTTTACATCAATTTTGCCTAACCATTGTAAGCATAAAAAAGTTGACGCATGGTTACCTGTTCCGAAAGCCAGACCCGGATCAAGCTTGATGTTTACCGCATCCGCTTCAGGTGCCTCCATCCACTCTGGCACGATCCAGTATTTTTCAGCAATCTGAATGGGTTCATAAGCATCCATCCAGGTGCGTTCCCATGCCTGGTCTTCAATTAACTCATGATGGATCGGCGCATCTGGCAATTGTGTACGGATAAAAGTTTCCAGTGCAGCAACATCAATTTCTTCGCCGTCTTCCTGTGCATAAATACCGGTTACAATCACTTTATTCCAAAGTGGTGTTTCACCTGGAAGGGGTTCCAGCAAATCCTGGTTTTCAGCATCATCCAATGTTACACTCACTGCACCCAGGGAGCTGAGTAATGTCTCAGTAAAATCAACCTGAGCCTGTTCAACCGTAATATGAATTTGTAACCACTTCACAGAAATAACCTTTATACATTTTTTAAAAAAGCTATTGTAGCGGAAGTTCGGAATCAACGCTGCTATCTTCTTGCTCCTGACCTAAAATAAAAAAGGATGCCTGACGCATCCTTTTAAAGGTTCCAGACCTGCTTTAATCCAGTGTGGTAACTGGTTTTTGTGCAGGAAGTGGGGCAAGCCGATTTAACAAGCTGCCAAAAATTGCAGCGAAGATATACATAAAAATAGAATAAACTGCAGCCGGCATTGCCACAGCGGCACTGCCAATCACTGTCAGGGCAATCGTCATTGCAAGGGTGCTGTTATGGATACCAATTTCAAATGCACTGGCACGGGCTTGTGCACTGTTAATATTGAGCAGTCGCGGGATGAGATAACCAATTCCAAGGCTCAGTATGCAGAACAACGCAGTTGCCAAGCCAACCTGGGTCAGGTATTCACCAATATTGCTGCGCTCTTTGATGAGTGTGGCAATAATAATCAAGACCAAAAAGCCAATGGAAAATATGCGCAGTGGGCGATTCAGTTTTGCGGTCACGCCTGGGGCATAATGTCGAATCAGCATGCCAATTCCCACCGGAATCAGGATGATCGCAAAGACTTGCAGAATCTTGCCGAATTGCAGGCCAACCTGCTGACTATCCTGCAGGAAATGCATGATTGAAAAATTAATAATTAGAGGCAGGGTAATGGCTGCAATGACCGAATTGATAGCAGTCAGAGTAATATTAAGAGCTAAGTCACCTTTAAACAGGTAACTAAACAGGTTAGCGGTCGCACCTCCAGGAGAAGCTGCCAATAGCATGAGTCCAACCGAAAGCAGTGGCGGTAAAGCGAACAGCTTGCAGAGCAAAAATGCAATTCCTACCAGAACGACCAGTTGGCAGAAAAGAGCGATAAATACCGCTTTGGGATGACGCGTTACACGACTAAAGTCCCGAGGCGTCAGTTCAAGGCCAAGCCCCATCATGATGATTGCAAGTGCCAGCGGTAGTAATATAGTTATAAGGCCAGAATCCATCTGTATGCTCCTTGTCGATTTTTTTAATATTGTTGATTTTCTTTGGAAAAGAATACCGTGCTAATTAAACATTAATCAATAAGCTTATAAATCTGATAAACGAGTTTTTTTGTTGTAAACCACTTGTTGGCGGCTCAACAGCACACCGAAAATAGCTGCGAAACTATACATGAAAATCGTATAGATCCCTGCCGGAATGGCCATAGTGACATTATTCAGCACCGAAATCGCAATTGTCAGGGCAATCGCTGTATTATGAATGCCGATTTCAAAGGTACAGGCGCGCGCCATTTTCTCTGGAATGCCCATTAATAAAGGAATGCAATACCCTATAAACAGGCTGGAAAAACATAGAATTGCAGCTGCCGCCCCAATACTGGCAAAGTATTCCACCAAATTAAAACGTTCTCTGAAAATGGCGAAGATTACCAGTATCGCTAAAAAACTGATGGAGACTAGGCGCATGCGCTTGCTGACGGTAATGGATAAATTTGGAAATTTGTCTCGGAGTAGCATTCCGATAATTACCGGAATTAAGGTAATTAAAAAAACCAGAACAATCTTTTCGACTGGAAAAGCCACATTGGAATCATGACTCAAGAAATAATGTAAAGACAGGTTGATAATGAAAGGTAAAGTAAAAATAGAAATGAGGGTATTAATAGCTGTAAGGGTAATATTAAGTGCAACATCACCTTTATATAGATAGCTGAACAAGTTCGCTGTCGGACCACCCGGTGAGCCAGCCAGAATCATCAGGCCTACCGCAAGTAAAGGTGATAAATCCAGAATCAGACAAATAAAAAAAGTAAGGCTGGGTAATAGTATTAACTGCGCAAATAAAGTAATAAAAATAACTTTAGGATAGCGGCTTAATCGCAAAAAATCTTTGAGGGTTAGCTCTAGTCCTAGTCCCATCATCATGATTGCCAATGTAATTGGCAAAAAAATGCTAAAAAACCCCGAATCCATGTATTTGCCTTTTTATTATACATTTCTCTGCACACGACAAAAAAATCATCCCCACCCGATTTTCATAGGTTTAGGGGTTAAAAAGCTAACTAACTGTCGAAA